>CACYDK010000157.1 GCA_902773155.1 uncultured Ruminococcus sp. | reverse complement strand
GCCGCCGACGGTGAAGCTTGACGAGGGAGGGGTGTTCTTCCTCGGCTTCAAGATCCCGTACATAGCGGCCGCCGCGGTAATAATCTCGATCGTAGCGGCAACGGTCGCGGTAGTCGTGGTAATAAGCAAAAGAAGAAAAAAGAAAGCTAAAAAAACCTAATAATATAGGCAACACCGTACATTCAAGCGTGCGGTATTGCCTATTTATTTTGGACGTATGGAGTCGGTTAAAAATGCCCTTCGTCTCTGCTTTTCCCCCTTCAGCTTAAAGCAGAGCGCTGAAACGAGCGGCAGGAATGCCGCAAGCGCCGCCGTGCGGCCAAAGAACGCTGTGCTGACGCACGCGAGCGCGACACCGATATGAAAGTACAATAGCGTAAAGCCGTAGACTCTGGCCTTGTTTAGCTGCTCCGTCTTGCGGTCAAGCGCGTAAGACAGAATCGCGGTCGTAAACTGCCGGTAGTTGTTAGAGGAAAAAATTGTTGAACTGTTAAAGCCCTCGATCTCGCTGAAAACCGGCCACTGGAATGCCATCGCAAAAAATATTGGGTAAAGTATAAAGAAATCATTTACGCCCTTGGGCAAAACCGCGAGTATTAAAAGGCACGCGCCGTCCACCCCAAGCGCGACATACTCGAGATTGACCCGAACAAGCCGCGGCAAAATCACCGTAAACGCCAGAGCCGCAAAGTATATCAGCGCTCCAAGTAGCCGCAGGAGCAGAGCCGAAAGATCTCCGCTGAACATATCCCGCACGGCGTTGATGAGATTCACCGTCTGAGCGTTTCCGAACATTGAGGCCGCGAACATCACCGCGTAGCCGCCAAGAAATCCGCCGACGAGCGCCATATGATAGTGCATTATGTTTTTGATTTTCATAACTATCGCCATACCAAAAGAATCAATCGCAGATCCGTCATTCCCAAAAAGGTTCAGACGGTACTATGTGCGTCGGGCAGAAAAAACGCGAAAGGCGCTTTTCCCACGGCCTCATTATAGCGCGGTTTATATATTTTTTCAAATTTATTGTTCTAATATAGAATTATAATTACAATTTCAATTATCTGCACAGAATAGCCGAAAATGTTGGCGCGGATTTGTTCATACTAATGGTTTACCGGTAAAGAACGGCAAAATGAAAGGCCCGCGCCTGAACGCGAGCCTTATGATTATGTCTTAATGTTAAGCCTTTGAATTATTCTTCTCTCTTCTTGCGAGCTACGAACATAGCGCCTGCTGCTACGAGCATTACGCCTGCGAGTACGAAGAAGATTGTATCTTCCTGACCGTCGGAGCCGGAACCGGAGCTGTTGCCGCCGGAATAGCCGCCGTCAGTAGAACCGCCGGAAGAACCGCCGTCAGTGGAACCAGCGTCGTCGGAGATGGAGTCAACGGACTCGCCGCTCTCGATCTTCTTAGCGTCTTCCTTAGCCTTGCTGTCGTCGATCTTCTCAACCTTCTCGGAAGGATAAGCCTTAGCGGCAGCGTCCTCGAGCATTTTCTTCATATCAGCGTAGTCATCGTCTGTGTAGTCGCCCTCCTTGGAAAGGATGTAAGCGTATACAGTCTGGATATCCTTAACGCCGAACTTCGGAAGAGCCTTTACGAGAGTCGCCTTAGCGTCAACGTTCGGGCTGTTGAAGTATGTCGGGAGCCAGTCGCCGATAACCTCAGCGCCGCTCTCCTTGGGGCAGAGCTTGGAACCGATGATGTTACCGATGGAAGAAATAGCAAGGTGAGGACCGAACTTGGAGCTGTTTGTTGCCCATACAGCCTCATAAGCCTTCTTCTCAGAGTCAACGGCATTCTCGATCATTTTGCCTGTAACCTTAGCTGTGTCGCCCTTACACTCGGGACCAAAGGTTGTGTCGAAGGTCTGAACGCCTGTGTTGGCGCTGAAGATTACGCAGTAATCCTCGCCGGACTTAAGACCGCCCTCAACGTCTGTAGAGTTGTTGAGCATGGAAAGGTCATAGCTGTAAAGATCGTCCTTAACCTTTGTGCAAGCCTCTTTCTTGGACTGCCAAGCAAAGAAGGAAGAGCCGCCTCTTACCCAAATATGGCAGAATACAGTCTGGAAATTCTTCCAGCTTGCAGTGTTGAAATAGATAACGTTGTCGGAACCGGTAGCGGAATCGTTTGTATCGGCACCGGCGGAGTTGCTGACCTCAGCGCCTGCTTCGGAGTTGCTTACATCAGCAGCGGAAACAGCGATAACAGCCATTGAAATAATCATAACGGCCGCTAAAGCAACAGAAATAATCTTCTTTAACATTATTATTCTCCTCCAAAATATTAATTAAGACATAGTCTCATTAATGCTATTATACAATATTGGTTACAATTTCGCAATAAAAATTTAATGTCATTCTATCCAAACATTATTGAGAATAGTTGTCTATTCTGTACAAAACTTTTAATCTGTCAAGTTTTTCCGGTTTAGGCCGCAGAATAATACACCCCGGACGAATATGCTTGCGGCAGAATTTAAACTTGAAAAAGAGTTGGATTTAAATATGGGTCTTTTCGTAAACCCCTCCCGGCTAATATTGTTCTTGACAAAGATTTACGCGTTATACTATAATTGATTGCAACGGCATTAACGTGAAAGGATTGATTGGAATGGCAGATAATCAGTTGATTGGAAAGTGGTATGTTTCCTCGACAGACGAGGATACGGAGAACGCTGAGGAAAAAGCGATTCAGTTTTATAAGGACGGCTCATGCCTTGTGCCGGTCAAGTTTTTCGGCAGTGACAGCGAGACCTTCCCGATGTATTATTTCTTCCAGGCGTTCGAGAATATGACAGTAAAGTTCGATTCTGGCGAGCCAGGATTACATATGTTCCGCTACTCGATAGAGGGCGACAGACTCGCCTTTACCACAATGGACGGCAAGAGCGAATTCGTTTTTGAAAAAGAGGCGAAAAAGCCTCTCTTCAGCTTCAAGTCCGCCGTCGAAAAGGTAAAGCCCGAGAAGCAGGAAGAGAAAGAAGAGGTCGAGGCTGAGCCCACCGAAAATGAATGGAAGTGCCCCGTTTGCGGTACCATAAATCAGAACTACGTTGGAACCTGCGGCTGCGGCGAGACCAGACCCGCGGATATCCTCCCCTTCGTTCAGTTTGAGCTTCCGCCCGACGTTAAAAAAATCGTCAAGGAAGAGGTCCCCGAGGAGCCTAAGTTCACGGTTGACGAACCCGAGGAGAAGAAAGAGACAAAGAAAGAGGAAGAGATTCCCGAGGTTGAGCCTACCGAAAACGAGTGGAAGTGCCCCGTATGCGGTACCATAAATCAGAACTACGTCGGAACCTGCGGCTGCGGCGAGGCAAGACCGGCCGACGTCCTCCCCTTCGTCCAGTTTGAGCTTCCGCCCGACGTCCAGAAAATCGTCGACGACAACGCTCCTCCCGTTGTAGAGGAAAAGTTTAAGGCGGTCGAGGATAAAAAAGAAAAGAAAGAGGAAGAGGTTCCCGAGGTCGAGCCCACCGAAAACGAGTGGAAGTGCCCCGTATGCGGTACTATAAATCAGAACTACGTCGGAACATGCGGCTGCGGCGAGGCAAGACCGGCAGACGTCCTCCCCTTCGTACAGTTTGAGCTTCCGCCCGACGTAAAGAAAATCGTAGGCGATAACGCCGCTCCGGCCGAGGAGCCCAAGTTCGCTTCTTCCGAGCCAGAGAAGGATGATACAACACCGGAGTCAGACGAACCCCAGCCCACTGAGAACGAATGGAAATGTCCGACCTGTGGCAAAATCAACCAAAACTACGTAGGCACCTGCGGTTGCGGACAGTCAAAACCGGAATAAAAACCCTAAACAAATAACAAGCGCGCGCACTAAAGTGCGCGCGTTTTGTTGTTTTCATATAAAGCTGGCTTGCGGCCGCTATCATCGGCGTCCGTCGGTCAGCCTGCCGTCTTGCTCTTGGCCTTGCTCCATTTTGATGTGAGCTTGTAGCCGCTGACATTGCGGTAGGTTCTTACCCTGACATAGTACTTCTTGCCGCTCTTCAAGCCGGTGAGCTTCCTTGAGGTTTTCGACGAGCCCTTTACGGTAACGGTCTTGCCGCCCTTAAATTTACTTGAAGTGCTGTACTGGACTATGTAGCCGCTGTTGTTCGCAGTGACCTTTTTCCACTTTACGTTGATTGAGCGACTTGAGGCCTTGAGGGATTTTATCGAGGTCGCCTTAGGCGCCTTGATCGAGCTTGTTACTCTGAGAGTGGGGGTGTTGTAAGCAACAGCCCAGTAATTAGCGATTGTCGGATAGGCGGTCACTGAGGACTGCATATTCCAGTAACCCATCTGGAAATCGGTGTCGAAGGACGAGCCGCTCGCGAGCCAGTTGTTAAAGCTGAAGGTTCCGTCGGTCTCGCCGTAGGCTCCGAGAGCGAACTGATAACCGTAGGTGGTTTTGCCGGAAACAAAGGTGCCGCGCATTATGCTGACATCCCTGCCGCCGAAGGTCATAAACGCAAAGGAGTAGCCAGCCTGGAAATAGCCGTTGTTTATCCTCAGGCTTCCTCCGCCCAGATCGGCTCCGCAATAATCGCCCAAAAACGCGCCGCCGTTAATTACGCAGGAGCCTCCGCCTACGTGAAGACCGCAGGGGTTGTTTGTGCCGTCGCTGGCTCCCAGATAATTACCGCTGTTTATGGTGAGCTTTCCGCCGACGATCTGTACGGCTCCCGCTCCGTAGGAACGCACGCTGGGTTTGTCAGACTTAACCTTCGAGTCCTTCATAGTAACGTCCGCGCCCGCGACCTTAAACACGGTCAGAGCGTGGTTGGCGTTCTGAACGGTGTGGCCGTTAAAATCGATCGTGAACTTGCCCTTGGTGAGCAGGCAGGTCGCGTCGTCGCTGTCGCCGAGGGTCATATCGTTTCCGATTTTGTAGGTATGTCCGGGGCCGTAGCCGGCGTTTTTCCAGTTGATGTTCTTAAGCTGGTCGGGGGTTCTAATGGTAAAGGTCTTTGCCTCGGCCTTTGTAGAACCGAAAACCACGAAGAGAATCGCGGCAAAAACGCCCAGAACAAGCATAAAAGCTACCTTTTTCCAATTGATTCTTTTAACATCAGTACTCATAATGATTCCCATTGCCTTTCCGCCCACAGACAGTCATTAAATATTTTTACGGCCTTATCGTGGGCGGATAAGGCGTAAACGGAGAGCCGGTAACCGCAAAAGCCGACAGCGTGAATATTCGCACTGCACTCTCCGGATATAAACGTCGTATAATAACTACTTTGTATTTTACCATATATCTCATGAAAATACTTGCCAAAAATACTGCGCTGTATTTATGCAATCTGCACAGAACTTAGCCAACATATCAAAAAATCAAGTCTACAATAGCGGTTTCGTGGTTTTGAATTTAGATTTTTAGATAATTGCAAATTTACAGGATTATTATGAAATATTAGGTAGAATTTTGTGATTATTGCAGGAATATATATATTTCTTGCATTTTTCTATTGACAAAACGGTTTAATAAGTTTATACTTACATCATTGATACACGTTCTGCAGGCTCTTATGGGGTTTGCGGAGTCTTTTGTTTTTTAGGAAAGAATAACGGAGGGAAAAATATGTGTGGCATAGTAGGTTATGTCGGTCCCCGCGACTGCTCCGATGTGCTCGTGTCAGCGCTTACGAAGCTTGAGTACAGGGGCTACGACTCAGCGGGAATCGCTGTATTTGAGAACGGCAGGATCGAGGTTGCGAAATCAAAGGGCAGACTCTCGGATCTGATAAAAAAGATGGAGGACGAAGGCAAGCCTAAGGGACACGCCGGGATCGGCCACACCCGCTGGGCAACTCACGGAGAGCCCTCGGACGTAAACTCCCACCCCCACTCCGGCCGCCGGGTAACTATCGTACATAACGGCATAATAGAAAACTACAAGGAGATCAAGCAGTTTTTGATCGAAAATGACCGCACCGAATTCCTAAGCGATACGGATACTGAGGTCGTAGCTCAGCTGCTCGACTTTTACTACGACGGAAACCCCGTTCGCTGTATAAGAAAGGTTCTGCACGAGATTCGCGGCTCGTTCGCGCTCGGCATAGTTTTTGCCGACCGCCCCGGAACAGTTTACGCCGTAAGGTGCGAGTCTCCGCTTATAGTCGGCCAGGGCGTAGGCGAGGCCTTTATCGCCTCTGACGTTCCGGCGATAATAAAGTACACAAAGGACTACTATCTTCTTGAATACGGCGAGATCGCTGTGCTTAAAAACGGCTCCGCGAGCTTCTGCGATTTTCACGGCAGAATGCTCGAAAAAGAGCTGAAAACAGCCGACTGGGACGAGGACAGCGCCGAAAAGGGCGGCTACGAGCACTTTATGATAAAGGAGATCCACGAGCAGCCCACGGCCGTTAAGACGACTATCACTCCGCGAATCGAAAACGGGCTCCCCGATCTTTCGGAATGCGGGATCACTCTTGACGCTCTCAGGAGCTTCAACAATATATTCATCGTAGCCTGCGGAACCGCCATGCACGCGGGAATGGTAGGAAAATACGTTATCGAGAAGCTCGCCAGGGTTTCCGTTACCGTAGACATCGCCTCAGAGTTCCGCTACCGCGATCCGCTCATCGGAGAAAACGACCTTGTCATTATAATCAGCCAGTCCGGCGAAACCGCAGACTCAAAGGCTGTGCTCAACCTTGTAAAGGGCACGGGCGCAAAGACGCTGGCAATCGTAAACGTAAAGGGAAGCTCGATCGCGCGCGAGGCTGATATGGTGATTTATACCCACGCCGGCCCCGAGATCGCCGTTGCTTCGACAAAAGCCTATATGGTACAGCTTTCCGTAATGTATCTGCTGGCTTTCGAAATGGCATATGCCAAGGGTAAAATCAGCGAGGACGAGTGCCGCCGTCTTACCTCCGAACTCACAAGGATCCCCGAGATGATCGACATTACGATCGACGAGCTGGTAGACGATTGCCAGTTCATCTCGACAAAGCTCATTACAGCCGACAGCCTGCTATACATCGGACGCGGACTCGACTACGCTCTCTCTATGGAGGGCTCGCTCAAGCTCAAGGAGATCTCGTATATCCATTCCGAGAGTTACGCCGCCGGAGAACTTAAGCACGGCACGATCTCGCTTATCACAGACGGTATGCCGGTTATCGCCGTGGCGACTCAGAACACGCTTCTCGAAAAGACCGTGAGCAACATCAAGGAGGTCAAAGCCAGAGGCGCGATGACGATCGTCATATGCGACGAGGAGGCCGAGATCGACACAGACGCTATGGATTACTCCATTCGCGTTCCTAAAATCACGGAGGTTCTTATGCCGATGATCGCCACCGTACCGATGCAGCTTCTCGCCTACTACACCTCGGTAAACAAGGGAAACGACGTTGACAAACCGCGTAACCTCGCAAAATCCGTAACAGTAGAATAATCATTGATATAAAAGATTTAGGGTCCGGCTCAAAACGCTGATGTTTTGAGCCGGACCTATTTGTTTTTTGCCGGGCTAAATGCCCGGCGTTTTTAATCATCATTTACTTTTGGCTTTATCGGGCACCCTGGCGTTTATATAATCGAGCACAAAATCAAAATCCTCAGGCTCGGTATACACCTGGTTTCGCGACAGAATTCCGTTGACCTTTATGAGTTTTCTGCGCCGATAGGCCTTTACCCTGCGCGTTCTCGAAAACTCGGAGTACATCTCGGTTCGCGCGTTCATTCCTGCTCCTGCTGCAGCGAGATTACCCGAGGCCGCTCCGGCGGCTGTGGCAAGCCCGGCAATCTTCCCGGCCTTTTTTGCCTGGGACGGAAACTGCTTGTGGTTTATTCCTTTCTCGTCCATCTCAAACAAAACACAGTATTTTCCGCTCATATACGCCGCGTAAAGCGAATAGCCCAAAAAAGAAACTCCGGTCATAACGAGGATCACCAAAGCCCATATTTTAGCTTGTTCCAGAAATCCGTCCCAAAAGAATCCGGGGCTTCCGAGCGACAGCAAGGTCTCGAAAATCCAGATCCCGAGCAGAATAAAGAAGAGAATCTTCCAGACAAGAAGGAAGATAGTCGGATTTT
>CACYDK010000156.1 GCA_902773155.1 uncultured Ruminococcus sp. | reverse complement strand
GGTCATAAGGCTCAAAACCTTGTTCAGCGTCTTTTGACTGTAGCCGGCCTTATCATCGTTCAAGAATTCAACGTAAAGATCACAAAGCTCAAGCTCGCAATCCTGTTTATAAACCTGCACGCTTGTTCCGTCGGCGTCTATGCATTTCGTCGTAGCAATAGCGAAGGACATATCCTGAGAGGTGAAGATATCATAATCATTAAGCTTAACTATTTCGTCTCCGGGCATAAGTCCGCAGTTAGCCGAAAAGGAATTCTGGGGAAAACTCTCAACCGTGGTCGAGGAGTAAAGCGGCTCCTGAATAACCAGCACAAACATCATAAGGAGTCCGAGCAGTATATTCATAAATGCTCCGGCGACTATGATTATCATACGCTTCCAGATTTTTGCGTTATTAAACGCTCTTGGGTTATCGCTTTCCTCATCCTCGCCTTCCATCGAACAAAAGCCTCCGATCGGAAATGCCCGAAGCGAGTAGGTAGTCTCGCCCTTTGTAAAGCTGAAAAGCTTGGGACCCATTCCTAGCGCGAATTCGTTGACCTTAACCCCGCTTTTCTTAGCCGCAAGGAAATGTCCGCCCTCGTGAAAAAATATAATGAGCTCAAAAAGCAAAACACCGATTATTATTAATGCCGCCGTCGTCAATACTGACATCATATATTTAAAATCAACTCCGATTAACGCAAAAACGCGCGAATTATCTTACCTGACTGAGAACAAATTCTCTGGCCTCTTTATCGGCCTTTAAAACATCCGACACATCCCCTGCCTCGACGTTATCCTGACGAAACATCGCCTCCATAACCAAATCGCCGATATCAAGGAATGAAATCTTTCTTTTTCTGAACAGAGCGTTGGCTACCTCGTTAGCTCCGTTAGCCGCAGCCGCGCACAATCCGCCTCGTTCTATCGCTTTCTTACAGGCTCTTAAGCACTTGAATGTGTCATAGTCAGGCTCAAAGAAGGTAAGCTTCGCGTAATCCGTGAGCGAAAGCTGAGCTACCGGCGACGGGATCCTTTCGGGATAGGTGATCGCGTACTGAATCGGAATCCTCATATCCGGAACGCCGAGCTGAGCGATTACGGAATTGTCTACATACTCAATCATAGAGTGGATTACGCTCTCGCGGTGAACAACTACGTCGATCTTATCAGCGGGCATATCAAAAAGCCACGATGCCTCGATTATCTCTAAACCCTTGTTCATCATTGTAGCCGAATCGATGGTTATTTTTGCGCCCATATCCCAGTTTGGATGATTTAGCGCCTGCTCAACCGTTACATCTTTCAGCTCTTCGGTTTTACGTCCGAAGAAAGGACCTCCCGACGCGGTAAGAATGAGTCTTTTAAGGGCGTTCTTTTCGGGCGAGCCCTGCAGGCACTGGAAAATCGCTGAGTGCTCGCTGTCTACAGGATATAGCTTTACGCCGTTATCCTCTACGGCCTTCATCACCAGACTGCCGCCGGCTACGAGCGTTTCCTTATTGGCGAGGGCGATATCCTTTCCCGCTGTAGCGGCAGCAAGTGTCGGCTCAAGTCCTACCATTCCTACTACCGAATTCAGCACTAAATCAGCCTCTCCGAACGACGCTGCTTCGATAAGACCATCCATTCCGCACATGGGCTTTGTATCTGTGTCTGAAATTAACGCTTTAAAATCAGAGTATTTTTCCTCGTCAAAAACGACCGCGAGAGCAGGCTTGTATTTTCTAACCTGCTCTTCGAGAATCTTTATGTTAGTATTGGCTGTAATAGCCGAAACCCTGATCCCGAGATTATCAACAACGTCGAGAGCTTGGGTTCCTATGGAGCCAGTCGAGCCCAAAATAGATATATTCTTTACGTTATTAATCATAAGTTTACCTTTCCGATTGTAAATAACGGGAAATACAGCCCGATATAATACACTAAGGGAGCGGTGAAGATTACGCTGTCAAAGCGGTCAAGAACTCCGCCATGTCCGGGAAATATCGAACCATAGTCCTTAATATCACAGGAACGTTTTATGAGAGAGAAGGTTAGATCGCCGAGCACGGAAACGATGCTTACAATAAATCCGGTGATAAGCACATAAATATAGTTGAAAACCAGGTCTCTGAAGATAAATGAGAAAATAAAGCTTACAAGAGCCGCGCCGGCTGTACCGATTATTATGCCTCCGATAAAGCCTTCTACCGTTTTTTTAGGGCTGACTCTGGGGCAAAGCTTGTGTTTTCCGAAAAAGACTCCTGCAAAATAAGCTCCTGCGTCAGCAAACCATGTTGTTCCTATCGTTAAAACAAAGAAATATGTAAAATACGAGAGATACATATGCGGCAATATCAGCATCATGGACATTGCGCCGGTAATTATCAGGGTGCCAAAGCACGAGAAAGCAACATCGTGATACGAGAGCTCTCTGTTAAACAGTATCATAACGAAAAATGATACCAAAAGATAGATGAACGCAGGTAAAAGGGCTAAACTGAGCGATACCAATATGGGCTGTGCAAACGAGTAAATCAAACTCGGTATAAGGATCTTAGGGTTTTTGTGGAGTTTCTTTGCGGATAACAGCTCAAAAGTCATTAGTACGCATAACGCTGATATTATTATGTACATTATGAAGTGAAAAAACTCACCTAAGGTCAGTACAACGATCGCGAACGGAATTCCTACCGCGGCTGTTAATAGTCTGGATTTCATTGAGTCCATAGTGTTTCCTTAATTCTAAACTCGGGATTATTCTCTGTTAAACGCCTCCGAAGCGTCGGGAGCGTAGATTATATAGTCGAATCGCTTCGTCAAGATCTTCCTTTTTAAAATCAGGCCAAAGCTTGTTCATAATTACAAATTCGGTATAAGCCGACTGCCAAAGCATAAAATTTGATATTCTATACTCGCCCGAGGGTCGTATTATAAGATCGGGATCTGGCTGTCCGGCCGTATAAAGATGATCGGATACCATACTCTCGTCTATAGAGTTTATGTCGATATCTCCGTTTTTAACACCCTCTGAGATGCTTTTCACAGCTCTGACGATCTCATCGCGGGATCCGTAATTCATAGCGATGTTAAGAACCATGCCGTCTCTGTCCTTTGAGATCTCCTCGTTATCATCCATAAGCTTTTGCAGATCCTCACTGAACGAGGACTTGTCGCCGATAAAATGAATGACAATGCTGTCGTCCTTAAAATCATCAAGAGCTTCCTGTAGATACTCCTTAAAAAGGCGCATCAGAGCGCCAACCTCATCCTGTGGGCGGCGCCAGTTTTCGGTAGAAAAGGCATATACTGTAAGATATTTTACTCCAATGTCGCTGCAGTATCGGGTAATTGTACGAAAAACCTTTGCCCCCGCCCTGTGACCCGCAGAACGCGGAAGATGGCGGTTTTTTGCCCATCTTCCGTTTCCGTCCATTATTATTCCGATACTTGTAGGAACAGCTTTATCGGAGTAATCCGCCAATTCTTTCTTTTTCTTAAAAAGGGCCATATTAAAGCTCCATAATCTCTTTCTGCTTATCAGCGCAGATTGCCTCGGCCTTCTTGATAAACTTGTCGGTAATATCCTGAGCCTTCTTTTCGCCGTCCTTTAGGTCGTCCTCTGTAAGGTCGCCGTTTTTCTTCATCTTTTTTAGATCATCAAGAGTATCGCGACGCACGTTGCGAATCTGAACCTTTGTACCTTCGGCGATTTTTGCAACGTCCTTGACGATTTCCTTACGTCTGTCCTCAGTGAGCGGCGGGAAATTGAGTCGGATAACCTTGCCGTCATTCTGAGGGTTTATGCCGATATCAGAGGTAAGTATAGCCTTGTTGATTTTTCCAAGGATCGAGGCGTCCCATGGCTGAATAACAATAGTTCTGGCCTCAGGTACAGAAACGGACGCGACCTGGTTTACCGGAGTGGGAGAACCGTAATAATCAACCTTGATCTTGTCAAGGATCGAGGGATTAGCTCTTCCGGCTCTTATAGACTTATACTCGTCGGAAAGATGATTTATCCTTCTCTGCATTCTTTCCTCTGAATGTTTCAATAATTCTTTCATAGAAATATCCTCCTGATATAATAAGGGAAAACATCCCAAATGATTCTTAATCAACTAAGGTGCCGATCGTCTCGCCCTTGACGGCCTTATAAATATTATCCGGCTCGTCAATACTGAAAACAAGTATGCCGATATCATTGTCCTTACAAAGAGCGGAAGCTGTGCTGTCCATAACGGCAAGATTCTTTTCAAGAACCTCCTGATATGAAATATGGTCATACTTAACAGCGTCGGGATTAAGCTTGGGATCGCTGTCATAAACGCCGTCAACCATAGTGGCTTTCATAATGATCTCCGCCTCAATCTCAGCAGCTCTTAATGCGGCGGCTGTATCTGTACTGAAGAAGGGATTACCTGTACCGCATCCGAATACAACAACTCTGCCCTTTTCGAGATGACGGATAGCCTTGCCCCTGATATAGGGCTCGGCGACCTGGCGCATGGAAATAGCGGTTTGAACTCTGACGTCTACTCCGAGAGCCTCGAGAGAATCAGCTACGCCTAAAGCATTTATAGCGGTTGCTAGCATTCCGATATGGTCGGCTCTGGTTCTGTCCATAGAGCCCGAGCTTCTGCCTCTCCAGAAGTTTCCGCCGCCTACAACGATTGCTATTTCAGCGCCTTCCTCATTGAGGCGTTTTATGGGTTCGCAGATCTTAGATACAGTATCAAAATCAATACCCTGCTTTTTATCGCCGGCAAGAGACTCGCCGGAGAGTTTCAAGAGAATTCTTTTGTATTTCAAACTCAAAACATTCCACTCCAGTCTATAATTATAATTATATTTATTTTACTCTAAAACAAGTATATTATAAAGCTATAAAGGAATTATATCCCAATAAAATGAATACAGTTTTGTTATTTTATATATTATTTATAATTTTAAACGTTAAATTCGTGAGCAAAAGCACAACAAATTAGATTTTTATTTCTGCAAAAGAAAAAACGGTCGGTTCAACGAACCGACCGTAATTGATAATTTTTTACGCTATATTAGCCCTGAACAGCGGCGGCAACCTCTGCAGCGAAGTCGTCCTGACGCTTCTCGAGGCCTTCGCCCTTTTCAAAGCGAACGAATTCCTTGATAGTGATAGCTCCGCCTAAGCTCTTAGCTACGGAATCAACGTACTGCTTAACAGTCTGCTTGTTGTCCTTAACGAATTCCTGATCAACAAGGCAGTTCTCCTTGTAATACTTGTTGATTTTACCCATAACGATCTTATCGGCAATAGCCTCGGGC
>CACYDK010000155.1 GCA_902773155.1 uncultured Ruminococcus sp. | reverse complement strand
CGTCATCTTAGGTGACTGTTTCGGATTTCTCATTTTCCGAAATTTTATTAAATAATTTGGCAACAATCGTTTTATTGAATCAGGCAGGGAGTTTTGACGCTCTCTGCCTGTTTTATCTGTCATCTGATTGATTTACTCTTTATCCCGTTGCTTTATACGGTCTTGTTCTCGTTTCCATGCGTCATATTCTTTTCGACCTTCTTTGCTCTCATAGAAGGCGATTATGTCGGGTAAGACTGTTCTAGCGATAGATTCGATAACATAATTCGGGATTCCGCTCTTTGTGTTCGGGTCGGGCGGTAAACCTTTCAGTTCATCTATTGTTGGTTTTCTTTTATTTGATGCCATAAGGCATCACAGGTTCATATTATTTTTCCGTTTCGCCACCTTTCGTTATAAATCATTTCTGGTAAAGTATTTTTTCATAGTATTATTCCTCCTACATACTAAGTCCGAAGTCTATTTTGGTACAAGCGCACAAAAACAAATTGCAATACTATGAGAAACGACGGCCGCATACGGTCAATTACTATTTGTCGTAGTTTCTGCCAAACAAAAACGGCCGCCTTCGCGACCGTTTTTCGTGCTGTAAGGATCGAAAAACCTTACGGTTATTTAAAATACTTGACTCCGCTTTCGAAAATCTTCTGATCTTTTTCAAACGGAACGTTCTTGTAGAGGTTGTCGCCCTTTCTTTCGGAGTGACCCATCTTGCCGAGGATTCTGCCGTCGGGGCTTGTGATACCCTCGATAGCGCATACCGAGCCGTTGAGGTTGAACTCGATATCGTCGCCGGGCTTTCCGCTTAGGTCAACGTACTGAGTGGCGACCTGACCGTTTTTGAACAGCCTTTCGACAGTTTCGCTGTCGGCGACAAAGCGTCCTTCGCCGTGCGATACGGGAACCGCAAACACGTCGCCCGCGTTGACGAGCGAGAACCACGGCGACTTGACCGAGGTGACGCGGGTGTAGGCCATATGCGAGATATGACGTCCGATCGTGTTGAAGGTCAGAGTCGGGTCGGAGGGCTTTATATCCCTGATCTCGCCGTAGGGCACGAGTCCGAGCTTGATGAGAGCCTGGAAGCCGTTGCAGATACCGAGCATGAGGCCGTCGCGCTTATTGAGCAGGCTTTCGACAGCCTCCCTGACGCGGGGGTTGCGGAAGGTCGTGGCGATGAATTTTCCGGAGCCGTCGGGCTCGTCGCCGCCGGAGAAGCCGCCGGGGAACATCACGATCTGGCTTTGGTTGATCAGCTCGACCATTTTGAGTATGGTCTCCTCGATGTCGGAGGGCTTGAGGTTCTTTACGATAAGAAGCTCGGGCTCAGCGCCGGCCTTTTCAAAGGCGCGGGCTGTGTCGACCTCGCAGTTCGTGCCGGGGAATACCGGGATGAACACCTTCGGCTTGGCCGTCTTTATTACAGGCGTTTTATTATTTCTCTGCGTATAGAGTTGCGCGTCTTCTCCCATTTTCGGGCATTGCGCCTGCGTTGGGAATACCTTTTCAAGCGGAGCAGTCCACTCGCTAAGGATTTCGCTCGTTTTAATCTCTTCACCGTTGATCGTGATTTTGCCGTCATCTGTGACCTCGCCCAAAAGATAGCTCACAACATCTCCGCCGAGAGCCGCGCCGTCCTTGAGCTCGAGTATGAGCGAGCCGGAAAGAGGAGCGAAGAGCTCGTCGAAGCTGAGCTGCTTTGCAAATTTAAAGCCGTATGAGTTGCCGAAGCAGGCCTTGCATACGCTGGCCGCCGCGCCGCCTTCCTTAACGACAGAGGCCGAAAGCACCTCGCCGCTGTCGAAGAGCGCGTAAACCGCGTTGTACATCGCCTTGAGCTTTTCCCAGTCGGGCATAAGGGTATCCTTGTTTTCGGGAACCGGAACGTAGAGCACCTTTGACCCGGGCTTTTTGAACTCTGCCGATACGGTCTTGCTCGCCTTGGTCATAGCCACCGCGAACGAAACGAGGGTAGGCGGAACGTCGATGGTCTCGAAGGTACCGCTCATCGAATCCTTGCCGCCGATCGACGGGATCCCGAGTCCCAGCTGAGCCTGCATAGCGCCGAGAAGAGCCGCGGCGGGCTTGCCCCAGCGCTCGGGCTTGTCCATGAGCCTTTCAAAATATTCCTGGAAGGTCAGGCGGGCACCCAGCGGATAAGCGCCGATAGCGAGCAGCTTTGAGAGCGACTCTACTACCGCGTAGGCCGAGCCGTGGAAGGGGCTCCAGCGCGATACTCCGGGGATAAAGCCGTAGCTCATCGCCGTGGCGTCGTCGGTCTCGCCCTTGAGAAGCGGGATCTTCGCGGCCATAGCCTCCTCGGGAGTGAGCTGGTTTTTGCCGCCGAAGGGCATGATTACCGTACCCGCGCCGATGCTCGCGTCAAAACGCTCGGACAGACCGATCTGAGAGCAGACCTCGAGCCTGCCCATGTTCTTTTTGACCGCCTCCGCAGTACCGAGCCCCTTGAGGCATTCGGGACAGCTTGTGCGGTAGCAGTTGTTTTCGTCGGGAGCGGCGATGAACGCCTCCGAAACCTGCGTCACGCCGTTGGTGTTGAGGAATTCGCGCGAGATGTCGACGATGGTATCGCCGCGCCAGTTCATCGTGAGCCTGGGAGCCTCGGTGACGACCGCGACGGCGGTTGCCTCGAGGTTTTCGGTCTCGGAAAGCTTTATGAATTTTTCTACGTCGTTTTTGTCGAGTACAACGGCCATACGCTCCTGAGACTCGGAAATCGCCAGCTCCGTCCCGTCGAGGCCTTCGTACTTTTTCGGCACCGCGTCAAGGTTGACGGCAAGGCCGGCGGTCAAT
>CACYDK010000154.1 GCA_902773155.1 uncultured Ruminococcus sp. | reverse complement strand
TTTTCTCCATATGCCTAATCAATAAGCGATATCACAATATTCAGGATATCCTGATACATAGGCAAAGCCGCGGTTATAACCAACACCTTTCCCGCGAGGCTCACGTTAGCCGCGAGAGCCTTTTGTCCGGCGTCTGAACAAAGGTCGCAGGCAAATTCCGTCAGAATACAAATACCGGCGCATTTCAGCATAATACCGACGTATTTATAATCTATATCTGCTGAGGATATTACGTTTTTTACTGTATCGAAGGTCGAGGATATATTGATTATCACCGAAGAAAACATCAATACAGCTCCTATTACAGCGACGGCAAACGAGATTTCAGCGTTATAACGCCTAAGCGATAACGACGTTACAGCCGTTATAACTCCTATTACAGAAATCGCGATAATACTCATAAGCCAAACAGCGTCTTTACGTTTGAAAACAGCGAGCTTATCTGCGTTATCAGCATCGACAACACCACTATAAGCCCGGCGAGAGTCGTCAGCATAGCCTGCTCCTCTCGTCCGCTACGGACAAGAAGCTGATTTAAAACCGCAACTATTATCCCGACTGCGGCTATTTTGAATATCATATCAACATCCATATTTTCATTCCTTTAAATCAGCATAATTGAAAGCGAAGCTCCGGCAAAAAAGCCAAGCGTTTTGTAAAGTCTGCCCTTTGTCCTGTATTCATCCTCAGCATTTTTCAGTGCTCGTTTAAAAAACTCGGTATAAAGCTCAATATGCTCGATCTGTCCGGCGATATCGGTAGCGCCGAGGTTTTTGCCGAAACCGTAAAGCAACTCGTAATCGCCGGACTTAAGAGCGTAAGCTTTGGGTATCTTTAATACCGAATTACGCCAGTAAAAATCAAAATCCACGGAATCTGTCATGAAAAATTCCCGGATATAATTTGGAGCAGAGGCTTTTATTAGAGATATAAGCTCGCCTGAATTGTAACGGATCGAGGTCTTTAGCCCGGAAAGGAGCTCGATAAAGGCACGGATCAAATCACGTCTGCGACGAAGGCGGTCGGAGAGAAAGATTCCGCAAAATAATCCGGACAGCAACAGTGCGACCGCTCCGGAAAGCTTAAGCGCAAAGCTCATCGCTTTTATACAGACGGTCGATTTTTCCCGCCTCTCTCCTACTCTTCAAAAAAACAACGTATTTAAAGGTTCCTTTTTTTATAAGCTCCTTTAAAAATGTCTTGTTCATAAGCTCGCTTTTATCAGCACAATGGGCTGAGGCTGCAACCGAAACGCCGCAGTCTCTTGCGTAGCCGAGTGATGCCGAGTCTGATTTCGCGCTGATTTCATCACATATAATGACTTCCGGCGACATACATCTCACAGCTTGTTCAATGCCCTCCGCTCGTGAAAAGCCGTCGAAAACGTCGCACATCCCTACATCGTTTTGAGGACATCCGTGAAAGGCAGAGGCGATCTCGCCGCGACTGTCTACAAGTGCGCATTTATATTTGTATGACAGAGCTCGAGCGATATCCCGCAGAAGCGTTGTTTTTCCGGTGCACGGAGCGCCGCAGATCAGTAAGCCGTCTTTAATATCCAGCTCCTTTAGCAGCTCATCCGAGCAGGAGATAAACTCCCTTGCGATCCTGATGTTTACCGAGCTTATATCGCGGAGATTTTTAAGCTCTCCGTTTTCATATACCGCAGTTCCGCATATGCCGGCACGGTTCCCTCCGGACAGAGTTATGTATCCGTTTATTATTTCGTTTTGACGTGAGTATACCGAATAAGAACACAATCTCCTGAAAATCTCATTGAGCGTATCGGGAGAGGCGCAAATGCCGTCCCGGTAATTTTCCGACAAAGCGCGTGACGCAGTAATGTAATAGGTTTTATCGGCAGTACACAGTGCTGTAGGTCTGTTTGAGCGAAACCTTATTTCCTGAATATTCCTGCTCACATATTCCGGAACTGACGACAACATACTCCGTTCACGCTCAGGAAGAGTCTCAATAGCTTTATGAAATCTTAAATCCATTTTTGTCATTCCTCAAAATAGTCTATGATAAGATATATGAGCTTGTACACGAAAATATTACTGTTTATTAAGTATAATATAAAAAACAAACAGAGAAAAACGCCGCTCGGGCAAAACCTGAGCGGCATTATCTTATGTTATATCATTTTAAGAAGCTCTTCCTCGGTGATAATTGTTACCCCGAGCGACTGCGCCTTTGTAAGCTTTGAACCGGCGGCTTCTCCGGCGAGCACAAAATCAGTTTTCTTCGAAACCGAGGACGAGGTTTTTCCTCCGTTATCCTCTATTATTTTCGTTGCCTCCTTGCGTGAAAGCGTAGGCAGCGTTCCTGTTAACACGAAGGTCTTTCCAGC
>CACYDK010000153.1 GCA_902773155.1 uncultured Ruminococcus sp. | reverse complement strand
GATGTACGTAAAGGTCGGCGATAAGGTAATCGCCTCAAAGTATGCGGGAACAGAGGTAAAGCTCGACGGCGAGGAATTCACGATCGTTCGTCAGTCCGATATTCTTGCGACGGTAGAATAATCATTTTTGATACATTTAGGAGGTAATTCTTTATGGCAAAACAAATAGCTTACGGCGAGGACGCTCGCAAGGCTCTTAAGGCCGGTATCGACCAGCTCGCTGATACAGTAAAAATCACACTCGGCCCCAAGGGCAGAAACGTAGTTCTTGATAAAAAATTCGGCGCTCCGCTTATTACGAACGACGGCGTTACGATCGCTAAGGAAATCGAGCTCGACGATCCGTTCGAGAATATGGGCGCGCAGCTCGTTAAAGAAGTAAGCATTAAAACAAACGACGTGGCCGGCGACGGTACCACAACCGCAACTCTTCTCGCTCAGTCTCTTATCACAGAGGGTATGAAGAACGTCACCGCCGGAGCGAACCCGATGGTTCTTAAAAAGGGCATCCAAAGCGCCGTAGATGCCGCTGTTAACGCTCTCAAGGAGAACAGCAAGCAGATTTCCGGTTCTCAGGATATCGCAAGAGTAGCGACGGTTTCCTCTGCTGACGAGTTTATCGGTTCTCTTATCGCCGAGGCTATGGAGAAGGTTTCCACAGATGGCGTCATAACTGTAGAGGAAAGCAAAACAGCCGAAACCTACAGCGAGGTCGTTGAGGGTATGATGTTTGACAGAGGCTACATCGCTCCTTATATGGTAACTGATACCGAGAAGATGGTTGCTGAGCTCGACAATCCGCTCATCCTCATCACTGATAAGAAGATCAGCTCGATCCAGGAGCTCCTCCCGATTCTCGAGCCTGTGGCTCAGGGCGGAAGAAAGCTTCTCATCATCGCCGAGGATGTAGAGGGCGACGCTCTTACGAACCTTGTGTTGAACAAGCTCCGCGGAACGCTCAACAGCGTCGCGGTCAAGGCTCCGGGCTTTGGCGACAGACGCAAGGAAATGCTCCAGGATATCGCCGTTCTTACAGGCGGTACTGTTATCACCTCCGAGCTCGGCTTAGAGCTCAAGGACGTAACTCTCGATCAGCTCGGCACGGCGCGCCAGGTAAAGGTTGATAAGGAGAACACTATCATCGTAGACGGCGCGGGCGATCAGGACGCTATCAAGGCCAGAGTTGGCCAGATCCGTTCGCAGATCGAGACCACTACATCCGACTTTGACCGCGAGAAGCTCCAGGAGCGTCTTGCTAAGCTCGCCGGCGGCGTAGCCGTTATCAAGGTCGGCGCCGCTACAGAGATCGAAATGAAGGAGAAAAAGCTCCGTATCGAGGACGCGCTTGCCGCTACAAAGGCCGCAGTTGAAGAGGGAATAGTTGCCGGAGGCGGAATCGCTCTTATGAATACTATACCCGCAGTTACCAAATACACCGAGACCTTAGAGGGCGACGAAAAGACAGGCGCTCAGATTGTTCTTAAGGCGCTTGAGGCTCCGCTTCGCCAGATTGCTTCCAACGCCGGCTTAGAAGGCTCAGTTATCGTTGAGAACATTAAGAAGGCCGACAAGCTCGGTTACGGCTATAACGCTCTTACCGAGGAGTACGGCGATATGGTTGAGCAGGGAATCGTCGATCCGACAAAGGTTACCCGCTCCGCTCTGCAGAACGCTTCCTCAGTAGCTTCTATGGTTCTTACAACAGAGTCCCTGGTAGCCGATATCAAGGAGCCCGCTCCTGCTCCGATGCCTCAGCCGGATATGGGCGGAATGTATTGATAATAAACAGCAAGAAAGGCGCGCTTTGCGCGCCTTTCGCTACTCATCGCACGTTTCTGCGTAGCAGAAAACTGTGCGGAGAATATAAATTATTTTTTGTTTGGTAGGTGCCACCTATATATCAAGGTTATAAAGATTAAAAATAGTATAATTCTAATTTTACTATTTGTCG
Source organism: uncultured Ruminococcus sp. (assembly GCA_902773155.1). Taxonomy (GTDB): domain Bacteria; phylum Bacillota; class Clostridia; order Oscillospirales; family Acutalibacteraceae; genus Ruminococcoides. The sequence goes on along the minus strand of CACYDK010000153.1, from coordinate 4,017 downwards.
TAATTTACTACCAAACAAAAAGAACGCTTCCGACTTTTGCCGGAAGCGTTTCTGTTTAGTAGTGAATATTATAGCTCTATCAAACTTGATTAATTTTAATATGCAGGGAATGCAACAAGTGTGTTTTCTACAGCTTTTCGCAGAAAGCCTTTATGCTTTCTATGTCTGAGTCCTTCGGCTTATCCTTGGGGTCGAGAAGAATAAGCTCGGCTTTAAAACTGTCGAGACCTAAATATTCTTTTAAAGAATTAAGAGTTTTTTCGGCTCCGCCGCCGCTGCAGCACACAAAGGCTGCGACCGTTTTGCTCTTTATTGCATCCATGTTCTCATCAATAAAGCTTCTTATCGGAGGGGTGACATTCGACGCCCAAACAGGAAATCCAAAAATGATCTCGTCATATAGCGAGGCGTCAAATTCATAGGGGAGGAGCTTTGGCGTTTTTTGTCTGATCGCGTCCCTTCCGCCTTTCAAGAATTTGCGCATACCCTTATTCGGATAAGCCTTTTCGGGTTCGATTTTTATAAGCTTTGCTCCTGTGATCTCGGATATTTTACCGGAGGCAAATTCCGTGTTTCCGTTCATTGAATAGTAAACCAAAGCTTTCATCAGAACTCCGCCTTTACGTCTCTTAAGAACAGCTTCCCGAGCTCTTCCTTGATCTCCTTGCCGTTAAAAAGTACGTTGTATACGCCGCTCACTATCGGAACGTCAACTCCGTATTTGTCGGCGAGCTTTTTAAGCGCCTTCGAGGTCATAACACCTTCAGCGAGCTTATCAAACTTTATCCCCTTGGCATAATCCTCGCCGTACATCCTGTTGTGAGACCAGCGCGAAAACAGGGTAGCCTCGTAGTCGCCCAGATGACAGAGCCCGTAAGCGCTTCTCTCGTTTCCGCCGCAGGCTTTTATGAGTCGCCCGATTTCCTGCGTTCCTCTGGACATAAGCGCGCCCTTTAAGGAGGTCATTCCGAGCCCGTCCAGAAAACCCGCCGCGATTCCGACAACGTTTTTCGCCGCCGCTCCGATCTCGCTTCCGATAAGGTCGGTGCCTATGTAGAATCTTATCAAGTCGGAGGAGAACTGATTAACGAGCATTTTTTTGACCTCGTAATTATTGCTGTCGATAACCATACAGTTCTGAACGCCGCGCACATAATCCTGCGGATGACCGGGGCCTACCCAAACAGCGACCGGAGTTTTCTCCGTATCAACAAAATCGCTCATGACCTCAGAGAGGCGTTTGCCTGTTGATTCCTCAACGCCCTTCATGCAGAGCACAAATATTTTCCCGTCAAGGTCATAGTTGATGATTTCCTGCATATATGAGCGCAAAAACTGCGACGATATCGAGATTATGATAACCTCGGCTCTTTCGACGGCGTACTTTAAATCGGACGTTACCTCGATCGACGGGGGAAAGGTGAGGTAATCGTTCTTGTGGGTTTTATACAGCGCCTGAAAATCCGGCGCGTCCTCAAGACCTCTCGAAACTACCTCGTGGCCGATTTTATCCAAATACCATGCGATACAGCTGCCCCAGCGGCCTGTGCCTAAAACGGAAATCTTCATAACTATCCTCCGTGTGATTATAAAAAATGCGCTCAAACGGCGCAAAAGTTTGTTAAGCGGTAAAGCAAGAAAAACCCGCCCGATCGAAAGCAATACTGAATAACCTGCCTACTAAAGGACAGGTGGGTGCCGCCTCGTTGCTTTAGTACTCCCAACGTTCCGAAAACGGAGAGGTCTGCACACCACAAAAAGAGCTGAGCTCCCGATTTAAATGTTGTAGGGTTATTTTAATTGCATACACGAATCGGGCAGGAAAATGATCAATAAAACATATCGTTAAAACGCTCTTCGAACAGGTCGGAGAGTCTTTTTCTCAGCTCTTCGTCCTCAAGCTCCGCGAGTTCTTCCTCGCCGTCCGACTCGACCGCCTCGAGAATCGTGTATTCTCCGCTGTCGTAGAGCATATCGGTTTTGTCCTCAAAAACGGGCATGAGCGCATAGAAAATCCGCTCGTTTTCCTCGAGAGAATCGAGTATTTCAAAGCTGTGCTCACCGCCGTTTTCGTCTATCAGTGTTATTAAATCCGGTGAATAATCGTTTCCCATAGCCGTCTCCATTTCTTGTACAAATATTTTACAACATAAGATTACGTCAGTCAATAGTTTTTGATCTTTATTTATCGGTTAAAATTTAGTAATTAATTGTTTGATAACGCCTGAAAACCGCAATTTATATAGTGTTTTGTATAATTTGATAATAAATCTATATTTTTTTTAATATTTTTTTCAAAAAACTGTTGACATTTTATAAAAATATGTTATTATATACGCAGGACAGAGAAGAAAAGTGTTTTGATTACTCCATAAAATTACCTAAAAAGCCGGCGGTTTTACCGTCGGTTTTTTACTTTTATAAAACCATTGCGTAATAATTTTTATTAATTCTTACAATTTTACAACATAATTTAAAATATCTTGAATTATTTCATATTTTGATATATAATTTATAAGAATATTACTATGGAGTATTGTGCGTTTAGCATTTCTTGTTTGGAGGAATTATGTTACTGCCTTTTGAACAGCTTCCTGAAAAGCTTCAGAACAAAGCTGTTAAGGAATATTATGATATTCTAAGTAAAAAAAGACGAAGTTTAGCTATAAAAAGAATAATTGATATCACCTCATCCGTCATACTTCTTATTCTGCTGATTCTTCCGATGATTATTCTCGCGATTTCGATAAAGCTGACCTCAAAGGGACCCGTGCTTTATATCCAGACGAGAGTTACGACCTACGGTAAAAAGTTCGGGATCTATAAATTTCGGACAATGGTTGTAAACGCCGACAAGATGGGAACATTGGTCACTAAGGGAGGCGACAGCCGTATTACGGGTATCGGGCATTTCCTGAGGAAATACCGCCTCGACGAACTTCCGCAGATCATCAATGTTCTCAAGGGCGATATGAGCTTCGTCGGAACCCGTCCCGAGGTTCCCGCTTATGTCGAAAAGTATTCCGAGAATATGTACGCTACTCTTCTTATGCCGGCAGGGATCACCAGTCTCGCCAGTATAAAATTCAAGAACGAGGACAGGCTCCTCGAAACCAGCACTAATGTCGATGAGGATTACGTTAAGGTTATTCTTCCAAAAAAAATGCGTTACAATCTGCTTTATCTCAAAACCTTTGGGGTTCGAAACGATTTTTATCTTATGCTGAAAACCGTTAAAGAGGTTTTATTCCACTAAGCTCTTTCGTATTATTTATCAGAGGTTAATTTTTATTTGGCAGGGAATTACGGATTACGGAGTTGAACTATGGCAGCATTATTAAACAGGCTAAGGGATCCTTCGCGCTTTCGCGTGTGCTACCTTATTGTGCTTTATTTCACCAATATAGCCTTTATCCAGATCCCGGCCTACGTATGCCTTGTACCGCTTGTAATATGGGGCGTATATCTGATCTATTACAAAATTAAATATCAGGAATGCTTTGACAGATTCAGGTTTTTGCTGTGGATACTGGCCTTTATTGCCGTTAATTTTGTTACGATGCTTCTGAATATGTCGATGGGTCTCGTGTACAACATCGTTATTCTGATGCACATAAGCATCTGTTTCTTCATTTTTTACGGAATACATACCGAAAAGGAGCTCAACAGCAAGGGAGAGCTTTATAAGGTGTGTAAATTCATCATTTACGCAACTACAGGATTCGGGGCATTGGGCTTTGCCTTTATGCTCTCCGGAGTAAAGTTCGACTGGGGCTGGATAAAGTTTATTATTTACGAAAACCGCTATACCGGAGTGTATATTAATCCGAATATCCTTGGTTTTATATCAGTGGTTTCAATAGTTTGCTGTCATATCATAACAAAGCACGACTTTTTACTGCAGGCAAAGCGCGGCAGACTCAGCCGTATTTGGATAGCCTGTTGTCTTTCGGTTGATATGATCTCGCTTCTGTTGTGCGATTCAAACGCGTCGTTTGTGCTCTTTGTGTGCTATGT
>CACYDK010000152.1 GCA_902773155.1 uncultured Ruminococcus sp. | reverse complement strand
CAGGGATTTAAAGACCCTTATGGAGATCGAGTCGGTTTCCTCGGAGGGTGAGGAAAACTGCGCTAAAGCGCTCGAATTCATCCTTTCCCGCGCGGAGGCGATGGGACTTTCTGTCGCTAATGTTGAAAACAAGGCTGGTCACGTTCAGCTCGGCGAGGGCGGAAGGCTCTGCGGAGCGCTCACGCATCTGGACGTTGTCCCCGCCGGAAAGAACTGGACGGTGGAGCCGTTCACGCTTACACGCCGCGACGGTCGTCTCTACGGCCGCGGTATCGCCGACGACAAGGGAGCATCGATCATCGACCTATACTGCCTCAAGGCTCTGCTCGACAGCGGTATAAAGGGCAGAAATACCCTGTGCGCGATATTCGGCACCAACGAAGAGATCGGAATGACAGATATGGAGACCTATTTTAAGAATATGCCTCTGCCCGAGATTTCCTTTACTCCCGACAGCGACTACGGAATCTGTGTAGCCGAGAAGGGAATATTACAGGTCAAGGTTTACACTGACCGCAAGGACGGCTCTGTTCTGAGCGCTGTTAAGTCCGGAAACGCGGTAAACGCCGTTCCCGACGAGGCCAAGGCTTTGCTCTACTGCTCGGACAGCGACGAAAACTACCTTAAGGATCTGTCAAAGAAGCTCGGCGACGACTTCACTTTTACGCATACTATCGACGGACTCGTCATTACGGCCGGAGGTCGCGCGGCTCACGCCTGCGAACCCGAAAAGGGACAAAACGCCGCTCTGGCTCTTTTGGAGCTTCTAAACGCCTTCTTTGACCGTGAGGAGGTCGGCAGTCTTTGCCACTTTGTCGGCTACGCTCTCAGGAGAGAGACCGACGGAACCTCGCTCGGTTTAAAGATGAGGGATTTTGTTTCAGGCGACCTTACCTGCAATATGGGAAAAATCAGGATCAACGACAACTCCGCCTATCTCACGCTCGATATACGTTATCCTGTTACCATGAATCACGAGGGGATTCTTAAACAAATCGAAAAAAGCGCGGCGCTCTCGGGCTTAAGCGTGGAGGTCATCCACCATGCCGCTCCGCTCTATCTGCCCTCGGAAAGCAAGACCGTAAGCGTATTGTCCTCTGCCTACGAGGAAATAATGGGGGAGAAGCCGGAGCTTTATTCCACCGGCGGCGGAACCTACGCGAGAATGCTCGGCGGAAAAGGCGTAGCCTTTGGCCCTGCCTTTAAGGACGACATTGTTAATATGCACAACGCCGACGAGAGTATAGATGAGAAAAAATTCTTTGACCACGCGCGTATCTGTCTGCAAACTATGTACAGGCTCTACACAGGGGAAATCTGAAAATGAGTAAGGAAAGTATTGTTTGCCGTCAGGCTCGAAAGGCTCTTTCGGGCAACTGGACGCTCGTGATCGCAGGGCTTATGGTTGTGTTCGCCTCGCTTATGACGGTATTTCTGTTCTTTGTGCTTTTGTGCTATTTTGCGGGCTTCGGAGACTCTGAGGAGATAGAGCTTAACGTGGCCTACATAATAATAACCTTCTTAAGCTATGCGGTGCTTATGTTTTTGAGCCCCTTGAAAAACGGCTTTTTTCGGTTGTGCTACCGTCTATCTGTCGGCGAAAAGTCCGATTTCTCGGACGTTTTCTACTTCTTTTCCGGCTCGGGAAGGTATTTTAAGGCTGTCGGCTATAATCTTTTGCTCGTGCTGAGAGTTGCGGTTTATAATCTCGCAAGCTTTCTGCCATATAATATCATTAGTATTGTCGCGCCGAAAAACAGCGTAACCTCGGTTATACTCGCCGTATTCTTCGGAGTAGGAACCGCATTGTTTGTTTTACTGTGCACGTTTTTGTGGGTTCGCGAGTTCGTATTTGTCGACCGCGACATGCGTCCTATACGCGAAATCAGGCGGGCTTCGGGAATGATTATCAGCAGCCATATTCTGGATATTATCACCCTGACCTACAGATTTATTCCGTGGATCGCGCTCTGCTTCTTCGTGTTGCCGGCGCTCTACGTTATCCCTTATATGTCTACGGCCGCGGCTACGGCGAGTAAGTGGTTTATTATGCTATACAAGGAGAATACACCCCGATGATAATAACTGTCGGCGTAATCGCCTATAACGAAAAAAACGCTTTGGGCTCTCTGCTAAAGGATATATGCGCCCAGACCTACGACCACAAGAAGATCGAGATTCTTCTTGTGGACAGCAACTCTACCGACAACACCCGCAAGATCATGGAGACCTTCCGGAAAAACAACAGGGAGGAATTCTACGACGTAAAGGTGCTTTCCAATCCAAAGAAAACCCAGCCCTGCGGATGGAACGTTGTGCTCAGGAACTACTCGGGAGACGCTGTGGTCAGGATCGACGCTCATGCCTCGATCCCATCTAACTTTATAGAAAAGAATATCGAAACTCTCCGCAATGAATATATCTGCGGAGGCTTTCGCCCGAATATCATAGACGAGACAACTCCGTGGAAGGAGACGCTTCTGCTCGTGGAAACCTCGATGTTCGGAAGCTCTATCGCCCCATACAGGCGCCAACAGGGTAAAACCTATGTCAACTCCCTATTCCACGGCGCGTACAGGCGCGAGGTTTTCGACAAGGTGGGAATGTTCAACGAAAAGCTCGCCCGAACCGAGGACAACGAAATCCACTACCGTATGCAGAAGGCCGGCTTCAAGCTCTGCTTTAACCCCGAGATCATCTCATACCAGCATACAAGAAACAGTTTTAAAAAGATGATCAAGCAGAAATTCGGCAACGGAAAATGGATCGGACTCACAATATCCGAATCGCCTAAGTGCCTTTCCTACTACCATTTTGTGCCCTTCCTCTTTGTTATGAGCCTCATTTTCTGTTCGGCGATTGCCTTTTTGGGATATCCGCTTCTGCTCGAGATTCTTCTCCTGCTTTATTCGATGTTCGACTTTGTAAACACCGTAAGCTGCTTTACAATGCGCGATATCCAGCCCCAGTTCTTCCTGCTTCCTCTGCTTTTCCCGATGATGCACATTGCCTACGGAATCGGTACGATTGTGGGAATACTGGACATCCCGTTCTGGAAACGAAAGCTGAAAAAGGAGAAGGAAGAAGATGGCGGACAAGCTTAAACTCACCGATGATCAGCTTCGCGGCCTCCAGCTCAAGGAACTCGGACTGCTCAAGTATTTCAGCGAATTCTGCGAGTCTCACGACCTGACATACTTCGTATGCGGAGGATGTCTAATCGGATCGCTCCGCTACGGCGGCTTTATCCCCTGGGACGACGACGCCGACGTTTTTATGCCAAGGGCGGATTACGAGATATTCATCCGCGAGTATCTCAAGGAAAATCCCTCCGAGCGCTATGTGCTGCTCAACGAGACCGACGACACCTTTACCCGCAACTGCTTCGCGACTCTGGTCGATACGAGCGCGACCTTGGTTAAGAATTACCAAAAGGATTTAGATATCCCTCACGGAGTCGCCTTCGATATTTTTCCGCTGGACGCGAGACCCGATGGGAAATTAGCTACATATGTCCAGTTCTTCCATTGTATCATCTACTCTCTTTTCCGCGCTCAGACTGTTCCCGAAAAACATGGTGGTATCATGGCTCTCGGAAGTAAGTTTCTGCTCGGGATTTTCAGGAGCTATAAGCTGAGAAAGAAGATCTGGAAGCGCGCCGAGAGGCAGATGACAAAGTATAATCTCGACGATTGCCGCTGTGTCTGCGAGCTCTGCGCCGGACCTCGTATCATGAAGAACGCTTACCCTAAGGAGCTTTTTGAAAAAACAACCGAAATAAGCTTTGAGGGAGAGAGCTTTAAGGCTATGCGCGGCTATAAAAAATATCTGCGCCTCGCTTTCGGAGAGGATTATATGACTCCGCCTCCCGAGGAGGAGAGGGTCGTGTCCCACGATCTTGCCTATCTCGATTTGGATACCCCTTGTTCAGATAGCTCTTTCGCGGACGTCTTACAAAATTCTTTTGAATAAAAATCAGTGCTAATACATACCGTAACAATACAGACCGGGCGTCGTTCCCTTGTGAACCGCCCGGCCTTTTCTGTAATTATCTGTAAACACAATATTGATATAATGGAAAAAGGAAGTTATAATGATATTGAATCTACGTGAAAGGCGCAATTGATTATGGCAAGAAAATTTACCGCAAAGCAAGCCAAGGAGCTTATCGCAAAGCATAAACGGCTCCTCGGAGAGCTTAACAGCTTAAGCTCCTCCGGCGAGGGCTACAGGCGCGACGCCGAGTTTCTCGCTCGGATGCTCCTCAGCGACAATACGCTTTCCAATATGCAGAGGGATGAGATCGCGCGCGGCACTAAGCCGACGCTTTCCTCCGACAAGCTCAAAAAGCTGATGCAGAATGCCTATAAGTTCAGAAAGCTCAAGCCCGTTTCTGAGTCGGGCTCCGCGATGCTTGACGAATATCAGAACGAAATACGACGTAATATCAAGAGACTTTCTCCCGGAAGCAGCGGCCTCGGTTGGCTTTTCGCTTCCGGAAGAAAGAAGTCGGAGGCGGAGGAAGCCTTTAATTACCTTTCCAATCTGGCAAGCGGAGCCTATGCCGCCGAGTGCGCTGAGCTAAGCAAGCGCGCCGCAGAAATAGCCGCGAGCCCGGCTGAAAACGCCGAGCGAGATTTTGAGGAAAGCCGAGCCGTTTATAAGCCGATTATAAGAGAAATGCTTCCCGAGGTAATAAAAAGCTCCGGCAGTGTTCCGGAGTTTGAGAGCCTTATCAATAAGCACGAGGAGCTCTTAAAGCCCTTGGAGCAGGCGCAGTCCAATGTTGAAGCCGCGCGCGGCAATATCTCGCAGGCCGTAGACCGCTGTATGGCTCGGGAGATCATGAGGGTGCTCGAGGGCGTGCCGGTAGAGGAGCTTAACCGCGACAAGGCCGGAATAAAGGTTAAAACCCTACGCGACAGCGGCTATAATACCGTGGCCGATTTATGTAGGGCTGGAATACCGGAGCTCGAGCGCGTTAAGGGAATAAGCCTTGAGGGAGCTCAAATCGCAAAAAAGCTTGCGGAGGGCTTCGCGCGCGAAACCGCGCGGACGGTAAAGCTCCGCCTGAGCGCCGACGATAAATCCCGCGAGACAGGCGAGCTTGTACGCTCCGTATACGCCTACAAAACAAGGCGCGAAAGTCTTAGGGAGGCCTTGGAACTCAAAAAGGAATATGAGCCCCCGATAAACCGCGCCGCTTCCGCCCTCAGAAAAACCGCAAATCCGCTTTTATGGCTGTTCAGCTCTGACGATGAAAAGGCCTCGGCCAAGGACGCCTACGGTTATCTTTCCGAATTGATTAACGGCGGCTACGCTGAAAAAGCGCGCTCTCTCACCGCGAATCTTAGTCCCGCGGCCGCTCCCGAGGCTTCTCAGGCGTGGCGTGATTTCAGCGAGAATACCGTATCGTATTTCAACGTTATAGAGGAGGCCGTACCCGGAGTTCTCGGAAACGACGACGCGGTCTACGGATTGCCCGAGGAGCTTGCCGTCGAGATTTCCTGTGAGGAGATCTTGGGCGAGGGATTGCGCTGTGAGCTCAGACGTTATCAGGAATGGGGAGTCAAATACATCCTGCACCAGAAGCGAGTGCTTCTTGGCGACGAGATGGGACTCGGAAAAACCGTTCAGGCTATCGCCGCGATGGTATCTCTCAGAAACAACGGAGCTACGCATTTCGTTGTGGTATGTCCTGCGAGCGTTCTGGCAAACTGGTGTCGCGAGGTCGAAAAGCACAGCGACCTCAAGGTTACGCGTATCCACGGCGCTTCAAAGCTTACTTCTTTTGAAAGCTGGAAGGAGAAGGGCGGGGTTGCCGTCACCACCTACGAGACAGCCGGCGTATTTGATTTTGAGGAGGATTACCGCTTTGAGCTCGCGGTTGTGGACGAGGCTCATTACATAAAGAATCCCGAGGCCAAGCGAACCGTTAACGTCAAGAAGCTCTGCGAGCGCGCCGACAAGCTCCTGTTTATGACCGGAACCGCGCTCGAAAACCGCGTAAGCGAGATGATCGAGCTTATAAAAATACTTCGCCCCGGGGTTGCCGCGGAGGTTAAGAAAATCGCCTTTATGTCCTCCGCTCCGCGTTTTCGCGAAATGATCGCGCCGGTTTATTACCGCCGCAGGCGCGAGGACGTACTCACGGAGCTTCCCGAGCTTATCGAGAGCAAAGAGTGGTGCGATCTCGGCGCGGAGGAGGAGAGAGTCTACGAGAATGCCGTGCTCGAAAAACGCTTCGCCGACGCAAGGCGCGTCTCCTGGAGTGTGGACGATATCGAAAAGTCCTCAAAGGCCACGAGGCTTTCCGAGCTTATCAGCGAGGCTGAGTCAGAACAGCGAAAGGTCATTGTATTCTCGTTTTTCCTCGATACAATTGAAAAGATCGGCGCTATGCTCGGTGACAAGTGTATAGGGCCGATAAACGGCTCGGTAAGCCCTGCTCGCCGTCAGGAAATAGTCGATGAGTTCGACAAAGCCCCGGCCGGCTCGGTGCTTGTAGCTCAGATCCAATCCGGCGGAACGGGACTCAATATACAGTCCGCCAGCGTCGTTATAATCTGCGAGCCGCAGTTTAAGCCCTCTATCGAGAATCAGGCCGTATCACGGGCTTACCGCATGGGACAGTCGAGAAACGTTTTGGTCTACAGGCTCCTATGCGAGGATACCGTGGATGAAAAAATAACCGCACTGCTTGAGGAGAAGCAGGCGGTATTCGACGCCTTTGCCGACAGGTCCGCGGTGGGAGAGGAGAGTCTCGAGCTCGACGAAAGAACCTTCGGCGAAATAATGAACGAGGAGTACGAGCGCGTCAGCGAAAAGGCAAAGTCAAAGCGGCCGGACGTTTGATTTGGTTGAAAAATCATACCTTTTGTGTTAGTATAAAAGAAAACAAGCGCACGCTCAGCGTGCGCCTTCCTCACAGGATCATTCGCAGCCGGAGCTGCGCTTGTTCTGGTCGGAGCCGTTTTTCTTATTCTGATTATTCTTGGTACTCTTATCGGTGGTTCGCGTGTTTTGATTCTGATTCTGGTTCTGGCTGTTCATTCGGACTCACCTCCTTGTACCGTTATTATTAGTAATTATTGTGAATTTATACTGCTTATGGATATTTTTCTAAACAGAATGAGCGATTTGCTCGGCGATGATTTTCAGTCCTTTCTGGATTTTTACAACAGCTCAAGTAGCTTTCGCGGACTAAGGGTGAACACGCTAAAGTGTTCAGTCGAAAAGCTTAAGGGTCTTCTTGATTTTCCGCTTGAGGCCGCTCCGTTTTGCGACAAAAGCTTTTACATTCCCGAAAACGCCGGCTCGGTAGGCAACAATCCTCTCCATCACGCGGGTGCGTTTTATGTTCAGGAGCCGTCGGCGGCCTCTGCGGTAACAATGCTCAAGCCTCAAAAAGGCGACCGTGTGCTCGATCTGTGCGCCGCTCCCGGCGGAAAAAGCACTCAGATCGCCGCAGAACTCGACGGTTGCGGGCTTCTTTGGAGCAACGAGATAGTTAAGTCGAGAAGTATAATCCTATTATCGAATATTGAACGTATGGGCGTGAGAAACGCCGTGATATCAAGCTGCCGTCCCGACGTGCTATGCAAGCGGCTTCGTGGCTATTTTGACAAGGTGCTTGTGGACGCTCCGTGCAGCGGAGAGGGGATGTTCCGCAAAAACAGCCTCGCAAAGGATGAATGGAGCGTAGAGCACGTAAAAAGCTGTGCCGTCCGTCAGCTGGAGATACTCAATTCCGCGAAGCACGCGCTCAGGGAAAACGGAGTTCTGGTGTATTCGACCTGCACGTTCTCTCCGGAGGAAAACGAGGGAGTTATTACCGAATTTCTAAGACAAAATCCGGACTTTGAGCTCGAAGAAAGCGGAGTCGGCTTCGGCCGCCCCGCTCTGGAAAAAGCGCGCAGGATATTTCCGATGGACGGCGGAGAGGGGCATTTTGCCGCCCGTCTCAGAAAAAAATCCGAGACAGCTCCTGTGCCCGCTTTAAGGAAAAGCCCCGGTAAGCTCCCGGATATGGTAACTGAGCTTTACGATTCGGTTTTTCCGGGTCGTCCTTTCGGCTCCGATATATGCGTGCAGGGCGACAAGGCCTACTGTATGCCCAAGGACCTTCCGGATATCTCCGGGCTCGGCGTGCTCAGAGCAGGAGTGCTCCTTGGCGAGCTTAAGAAAAACCGCGTTGAGCCTCACCACTGCGCTTTTACGGCCGCAAAGCCGGATGATCTTATGCGCACGGTGGATT
>CACYDK010000151.1 GCA_902773155.1 uncultured Ruminococcus sp. | reverse complement strand
GGGACCTTTCAGACATACTTCGAGCCTACAGAGCATAGCAACCCCTAACTCCTCAGCTCAAAAACTATTCTTTCGCCCGGTTTAAAATCGGACATACTCCACGGAAAAACCAGCCCGAAGGCTGCAACCTCCCGCTTCAACGCATATCATTGTGCAGTCTGGACCGCGTAAAAGGGCGTAGTTCACCCTATATCGCAGTCACGCAAGGTAGATTATACTATATAAACCGCGCTATTTCAAGGTTTTTTCTAAATTTTACAGATTTTTAACAGTTAGAACTTCGTAGAAATTTCAGCTAGATTTTTGTGTATTTTGCACAAAGGTTTTTCCTGCGTTTTTTTCGTCAAACTATCCATAAATGCAGGGTGGATTTTTACATCACGCGCAAAAATATTACTTGATATTTTTTTACCGAGGGCGTAAAATATATATGTAACCAGATTTGGGGGTGCGACTATGGTTCATATTTATTACGGCGACGGAAAAGGCAAGACTACCGCCGCGATAGGCCTCGCGGTAAGAGCCGCAGGAAGCAGGATGAAGGTTCTGTTCGTGCAGTTTTTAAAGACCGAATTCTCCGGCGAGCGCCACACGCTCAGCCATACCGAGAATATCAGCCTCACCTTCTGCCCTATCGAGCTTAATTTCACCTACAATATGAGCGACGAGGAAAAAGCGCACGCCGCGATAATGTTCCGTAAGATTTTTGACGACAGCGTCACCAAGGCTCTCACTCAAAAATTCGATATGATCGTACTCGACGAGATTTTTTCGGCGATCGAGGCCGGAATGATCAGCGAGGGCGAGGTTCACGATTTTGTGTCGAACGCGCCCAAAAACATGGAGATCGTCCTGACGGGTCACAATCCCTCGGAGCGTATGCTTGACCTCGCGGATTACATCACCGAGATGAAAAAAATTAGGCACCCGTACGACAAGGGCGTACAGGCGCGCTTTGGGGTTGAGTTTTAGACCGCATGCGAAAAGCTAAATAAAACGACGTGAAAACCGGACAGATAAACTGACGTTCACATCAGTTTATCTGCCCGGTTATTTTTGCTTTCTGTCCCTGTTTATTTAGTCATCGTACGCTACGTTTGCGCTCGGGTCAAACTCGGGATAATTCTCTGTGGTAAAGACCGAACCATCGGTAAAGGTCACTTCGATCGTGATACGGGCGTAGGCGTTTGAGAGGCGCGTAACCTTTCCGTTCTCGTCGATGTTGAACACCTTGGTGTCGTCGGTCGTGAGCTTTATGGTGTAGTCGGACTCGTTAAAGTTCTCGAGCCACGTAAGACGTACGGACTCGAATCCGTCTACTGTTTCGTCCTTTTCGATGCACATAAAGTAGATTCCGGCCACAGAGTGATCTCTGTCGCCTGCCTCAACAATGTCCGCCATTGTAGCAGGCTCTACCTTTACGTTGACTGTTCCGACCTTAGTCTTTTTTGAGGAGCCCTTCTTCTGCTCGTAAATCTTTACCTTGGTCTCGCCTGTTTTCTTGGCAGAGAGGAGCTCGTTTGTGTTGGGGCTGACCTTGCCCTTCTTTACGGTCTTTGCCGAAAGAACGCTCTCGTCCTCGATTTTTGATGTATAAACGGCATCCTTGTGATAATTCTCGAGCACGAGCGCTGTGTAGAACTGATTTCTGTCGTAGAGCTTGTTCAGCTTGCCGTCGAAATACTTGAGCTCGACAGTCTCGTAATTCTTATTGATAGTGGTCTTTACGTCCTTGACCGTTACCTTGTACTCGCCGAGCTTGACGTTATAATTCTTTAACCAGTAGGAAATCGTGGCCGTGCCCTTCTTGAGAGCCTTTACATAGCCGCAGTCGCTGTATTCGCCTCTGTAAATATCTGTTGTGGTGTAGGGGCTGTTGTAATCTGTCTTAACTACGCTCTTGTCGGAGATTCTCTCCTCTACGTCGTAGTAATTGCCGACTATCTCCTGAGAGGGAGCCAGAGTACCGGGGTTAAGGGTAAGGTTCTTGAAGTTCTGAGCCTTCGGCTTTGTGCCCTTGACTGTAACCTTAGCCTTGGCGATAGTTACCTTCTTGCCGTCCTTGTTCTTGTAGTACACGGTCACTACCGGAGCGTCCTTCTTGGGGGTCTTTTTAAGACCTGTGACGATAAGAGCAAAATACTGGCCGAACTCGCTGTCGCCTGCGTCGTAATTGATCGAGGCCTTTAAGTACTTCTTGCTGTTGTTTGTGATGCTGAGCTTAAACTTGTGATACTTCGTATAGAAAACATCAAAAGCAGCGGTTTCGTAAACGCTGATGGTCTGCTTAGCTGTCTTGACCTTGGCGGCCGAGGCTGTCGCCGGGATGAGAGCGACCGAAGCGGCAATAACGACCGCCATTAAAATACCCAGTGTTCTTTTAAAAAGCTTCATTTTTATTCTCTACTTAGATTATTTAATCGTGGATTTTTTGGCTTCCGATATAGTAGTGTCATAAACTTTGAAAAAAGTTTCAAAAATTTCAAAAAATTTTTTCGGAAGGAGCCGCCTGTATGTCGCGGCCGATAAAACCGCAAGTTTTATCAACTATTAGTCTTTATTACCTGCCGAATAAAAAATCTTAAGAAACTCGGGGTATACGGCGCGCCAGTATTCCTCGGTGTGGATACCCTTTTCGTAATACTTATAAGTTACCTTGTCCTTGGGATAATCTATAGCGGAGAGATTATCGGGCATACTTTTTGCTCCGGCGAGGAGGAATTTCTCGAGGTTGTCGGAGCCGCCGTTATATATATAGATATTGGGGCAGTGCTTTGAATAATCCTTTGTCTTGAGATATTCTACCCAGGTTTGATCGTCGTAGAGCGCGAACGCAGGAGAGAGCGCGCCTATCGTACCGAATTTTTCGGGGTGCTCCATACCTATGTAGAAGCACTCGATACCGCCGGAGGAGCTTCCGCAGATCGCGACGTGCCCGGGGTCGGTATAGACGCTGTAATTCTTCTCGATATATGGCACGACCTTGTCGCAGACAAAGTCGGAGAAATACTTGCCCGTGCCGTCCTCGTAGTTGGCTCTGTCGGAAATATCGACGATATCGCCCAGATCGGGAGTTAGCTCGCTGTCGCGGTCTGAGGTCGAGTTGTCGATACCTACAACTATCGCCTTGTTGCCGCTGCTCTTGATCATATTCTCGACGCACATATCCGCGTACCAGCACTTGCTCGGGTCGGCGGCGTAGCCGAATAGGTTTTGACCGTCGGTCATATAGATCACGGGATATTTTTCGCCGGAGCTTTTGTCGTAGTCCTCGGGGGTCCAGATATAAATATCCTTCTCCGTATCGGAATACTTAAAGGTTTTTACGGCGTAGTCGGAGTTTCCCGGCGCCTTGTCTGACGGAAAAATACCGAGCATATTTACATAAAAATCGCCGGTAAACTCGTTGACCGCTACCTCGGTGGTCTTGACTCCGTCGTATGTAAATATAATACGGTCGTATTTTTCGAAGTCGACGTTCAGCCCGTAGGCGGCTTCCTCCGACTCGGAGGAGCTGAGAGTCGGCTCGGCTTCCTCGGTATCTCCGGTATCGGAGTTCCTGAGCGTCGCGCTCACCTCCTCGACCTCGTCCTCAAAGCGCACCGTTACGTTGTATTTCTGCTGTGCTGTTCCGCATGAGGAGAAAACACAGGCGGCCAATACTGCTGATATGATTAGGGATAATAAACGTTTCATAAGCTTACCTCATTTTATATTGTAAAGTTTTTTTGCGTTCTCGGTCGTTATATCAAGAAGCTCCTGAGCTTTGATACCGCGGAGCTCGGCGATTTTCTCGGCGACATAGACGATGTTACGGCTGTCGTTGCGCTTTCCCCGGTTAGGAACGGGGCTGAGATAGGGAGCGTCGGTCTCGAGTACAAGCCTGTCCGCGGGAACCTCGCGCGCGCAGTCGACGCTGTGACGGGCGTTCTTGAAGGTGACGACTCCGCCGAGGCTGATGTACATTCCGAGCCTCATAACCTCGCGCATAAGCTCCACGCTTCCGCTGAAGCAGTGCATAAGCCCCTTTGGGCGGTATTTTCTGAGGAGCTCCATCGTATCGCCGTGAGCCTCGCGGTCGTGGATAACCACGGGAACATCGAGCTCCTTTGAGAGCCGGAGCTGTTCCTCAAAGACCTTCTGCTGCAAGTCGCGCGGTATGTCCCAGTGGTAATCGAGGCCGATTTCGCCTATCGCCACGCATTTGGGGAGCTTTAAAAATTCCTCGATCCTCTTGAGATAATCCTCCGGGATATCCTCGAGGTTTTCGGGGTGAAATCCGGCGGTAAAATAAATATAATCGTAACGCTCTGCGTAGCTTGTGATATATTCGGCTGTTTTGAGGTCGACCGAGTTCCAGACTATCCCCGAAACCCCTGCCTCCGGAAGCGAGGCGAGCACGCTGTCTCTGTCCTCGTCAAACCACGCGTCGTCATAGTGACAATGCGCGTCAAAAATATTGTTCATAACGGCCTCCGGTCGAATTACTTTGTCTTATTATACCACAAATTTTACCGGCATACTTCACAAATAACAACCGATTATTCTGTACAAAAAGCCGAAAGTGAAAATAGTTGAATTATTATGAAACTTTTTCCGAAAACTTTAACACTTCTTTACTAGAGAGGTTAGGATTACGAGTCTTAATGATACAGATACCAACCGTCTTGGTAAAGAGTTACACAAAAAATATGCAGATAACCCCAATTTTTATAAGAGCAGAATACTTGAATCTTGCAAAGCTTTTGAATACTTTTTAAAAAACTACTCAAAAATTGGAAGTGCGGCAAACAAAAGTGACATTCAATATCTTATTGACTGTATCAAGCCCAGATACGGTTATAAGCTGTTTAAGTTCAGCAATAAAAACTATGTATATCAAATCGGAGGGACAATATGAAAAGGGCGATTACGTTATTTGTTTTAATCATATCTCTGCTAACTCAATCGGTTTTCTCAGCAAGCGCATATAATTACCGGCTGTACGAGGATGATAAAAACACATATGAATACGGTACGTACACTACTATAAATGGTTACGGTTTCAAATACAGACTGCTAAACGACAACACCGCGGCAATCTGTCACGGTAAATACTTCGTTCCGGATGAAATAGAGGGTCATCCGGTTTCACGTATTGATGATTACGCGTTCGCTATGATGCCAAAAGATGAGCCCGACTATAACGAGTTGTTCACAGATAAGCTTATCATTCCGAAAACTGTAAAATATATCGGCGAAGAAGCGTTCAGGTATAATTCAAGTATAACCTCCTTGGTTTTACCGGAAGGGTTGGTCTATCTGGGAAAAAATGCCTTTAAATCCTGCTATAAACTGCGCGAAGTATCAATCCCGTCTACAATGGATGAGATTAGTGAAAAGGCCTTTCTTAACTGTCCGGAGCTTGAAACGGTCAGTCTGACCGACTGCACACGAAAAATAGGGAAAAAAGCGTTCTATGGATGTTCTAACCTCAAAAAAATCAATATGCCCAGAGGACTTTCAAGTATAGGAGAAAAAGCGTTCTATAACTGTCCCTCTATGAAAACATTTTCTTTCTTCTCCAACCCTAATGTTAATGATTACGCCTTGGGGTTTTGTGACGATAATGAAAAAATACCCGGCTTCAAAATTGTAATGAATAATCCGGACGCCGCACTATTACTAAGCGGATTGAGATGGTACTGCTCAACACATAATGTTGCATATGAAGAATGGTTCGGCAAAAAGCTCCTCAACAAGCAAGCTATCCCGATTGAGTTGGTTCCGGGATTAAGAGCGAGATACAAGATAGGAAATGAATACATCAAGAATCTTAAATCAAAAAACACAAAAGTTATTATGATTACAAACAACAGCGTAATAAACTGTCTTAAATCGGGCTATATACACGTAACGGGAACTATGTCCACCGGAAATGTCATAACAATAGCAACTAATATTCCCGATAATCCCTCACTGCGAAAGGGCCTTTATAAGAAGGAAATTACTAGCGTAAAGGTAAAACTTTCAAAGTCCGTAAAGCTCCGTCTTTACGGTAAGGTCGGTTCGATCCCCAACAAATACACATCGACGAAGTGCGCGAAAATCACCTCGAAGAAAAACGCCTCGACAATCAAAATACGGGGAATAAAAAAAGGCTCCTCTACCCTGAAAATCACGGTCAACGGAGTCTATACGATCAAGCTTAGGGTCAAGGTGGTTTGATTTTTGGTTCGTCATTCGCTCTCAACTCTCCGCTTTTAACTCTCAACTAACACAAGAAAGGCGTGCCTGCGGCACGCTTTTCGCTACTCATCAGTCCGCGTCAAAATATAGTCGTTGTTCGTCGCAACTAAAGCTGCTTCCTTCAACTCCTTTTTTTGCCGAGCGCTTTTGCTCCCTTCATCCGCCACAGGCGGCGGTCGCAACGCTAAATTTTTGCGCAGCAGAAAACTGCGCGGAGAATACAAATTATTTTTTGTTTGATAGGAGCTACCATAACATCAAGGTAAAAGATATTACAAATGGTATAGTATAATTATACTATTTGTCGTAGTTTCCTATCAAATAAATACCGTCG
>CACYDK010000150.1 GCA_902773155.1 uncultured Ruminococcus sp. | reverse complement strand
GGACGGTCAGGTTGTTTCTATTATTGAATTCCAGCACGTTAAACCCGGAAAGGGAGCGGCGTTCGTAAGAACAAAAATCAGAAACGTAATTACTGGAGCTGTTGTTGAAAAGACTTTCAACCCCAACGACAAGTATCCCAAGGCTTTTGTTGACAGAAAGGATATGGAGTACAGCTACAACGACGGCGAGCTCTATTACTTTATGGACACTGAGACATGGGAGCAGCTTCCGGTCAATGCGTCTGTTCTCGGCGACAACTTTAAGTTTGTAAAAGAGAATATGATTTGTAAGATTCTTTCCTATAAGGGCTCTGTATTTGGCGTAGAACCGCCTAACTTTGTTGAACTCGCTGTTACAAAGACAGACCCCGGTTTTGCCGGAAACACAGCTACTAACGCTACAAAGCCCGCTACAGTAGAGACAGGCGCCGAAGTTAAGGTTCCTCTCTTTATCAACGAGGGCGAGGTAATCCAGATTGATACCCGTACAGGTGAGTATCTCGGCAGAGCATAAGGAGTAAGCTATGACATTAAGTGAAAAAGCGGCTTATATCAAGGGTTTGGCCGACGGTCTTAATCTCGACGACAATAAGCCGGAGGTTAAGGTTATTAAGGAACTTATGAATCTTGTATCCGACCTTACCGACGAGCTTTATGCCACTCAGGACGAGCTCGAAGAGGTGTGTGAGGTGATCGACGAGGTTCAGGATGATGTCAGCGCTCTTGAGGAGGATGTAGATACTATCTACGATTTCCTAGCTGAGGAGGGCGAGGAAGAGGACTTCGATGACGATTACGATTTCTACGACGACGACACCGCTGAATACGAGGTAAAATGCCCCGAGTGCGGAGCCGAGGTAGTGGTTGACGAAGATACTCTTATCGAAGGTGAAATCGCTTGTCCTAAATGCGGAGCGGATATGGAATTTGATTTTACATCTCTCTTCGGAGATGAGTGCGAGGGCTGTAATGCGTGCGATGATGAAGAAGAACTCGCATTCTGATTATTAATATTTCGGCGGTATGGTTTCATACCGCCGTTTTTTCACATAACCATCTAAACTCGATAATATATCGGTGAGGTGGTTTTTGTGATTTCGAAACCCAGAAAAACCAAAAGGTATAAGAGAATCCGCCGAAGAGTTATTGCTTTTGTTATACTGCTTGTTGTGTTAGCTCTTTTCTTTGAGAAAAGGGCAGTCCCTTTTGCCGCTAAATGCGCAAGAATCAGATGCCTTTCAATTGCGTCCGGCATAATTTCTGATTCGTTTTACGAGATTATTAATAATGCAGACTGGAAATATGAGGATTTTTCTCATATTATTTATTCCGAAAGCGGCGAATTAAAGGGAATATCAGAGAACTCAGTTAACGTCAACCGGTTTAAGGCCTTGGTTGAAAAGAGTATTCAAAAGAAGCTCAACAAAGGAAAGATGTATTATTTCTCTCTTCCGCTCGGAGCATTTACCGGTTTGACGCTTCTCAGCAATACGGGACCGCCTGTTGAGATTAATTTTAGGATCGAGGGCTCTGTAAGCTGTAGAGTTAAAAGCAAATTCATAGAAGCAGGCGTTAACCAGACGCTCCACAGGATATATTTGATCGTGCACTGCAAGGTGTTTACTGTCAGCACGGATTTTAGAGAAGAATACAGCTTTAATACTGATTATGAAATCGCGCAGACAGCGATTGTCGGCAGAGTTCCGTCTACCTTTGCAGATATAGTTAGGTAAAAATATTGCTCTACTAAATATTGTAATTTTTCTGATAATGTCTATTGTAATATTTCGTGTCATATGCTATAATTTCTAAGATATTAATTAGATTGGGGTAATTTGTCTTGATAGAAAAATTCAGTACCCTTTACGACTTCGACGAAACCCAGAGCGAGTACCTGAATCTTATCTACGAGGTAATTGAAAAAAGAAAGCGCGGGGATAAGCCCGTCGCTTTTATCCGGACATACGGCTGTCAACAGAATGTTGCAGACGGCGACAGGATTAAGGGAATGCTGTCAAAAGCCGGGTTTGAGTTCGACGATAAACCGGATGACGCCGATTTTATCTTGTTCAATACCTGCGCGGTAAGAGAGCACGCCGAGGATAGGATATTCGGAAATGTCGGCGCTCTTAAAAATATAAAAGCCAAACATCCGGATACACTTATCGCGCTTTGCGGTTGTATGATGGAACAAAAGCACATCGCAGAAAGGATGTACAAGAGCTTTCCTTATGTCGGCCTGGTATTCGGAACTCACGCGCTTCATCAGTTTCCGGAGCTTTTGTATCGTTCGCTGACCACCGGAAAGCGTGTATATGTTAGGGATAACGACGATTCTTTAGTTCATGAGGGAATACCTGTTAAGCGTGACGGTATGATTAAGGGCTTTGTTCCTATTATGTATGGCTGTAATAATTTCTGTACATACTGTATCGTTCCGTATGTCAGAGGACGCGAACGCAGTCGCAATAAGGATATAGTTATTTCAGAAGCCCGTGAGCTTATCGAAAGCGGCTATAAGGATATAACCTTATTAGGACAAAATGTAAATTCCTATGGAAAAACTCTCCCCGGCAGACCGTCTTTTGCGGAGCTGATTGGCGAGATAGATTCGATCGACGGCGACTATTGGCTCAGGTTTATGACATCTCATCCTAAGGACTGTACCAAAGAACTGATTGACACAATTGCAAGCTCACGGCACATAAGTAAACACCTTCACCTTCCGTTTCAATCGGGCTCCGACAGAGTGCTTAAGCTTATGAATCGTCATTACGACCGAAAAAAATACCTCGATATAATTAACTATGCAAAAAACACTATTGAGGACGTAAGCCTTACAAGCGACGTTATCGTTGGCTTCCCCGGAGAGACCTATGAGGATTTCAAGGAAACGCTGTCTTTGATAAAAGAGGTTGAGTACACCTCGCTCTTTACCTTTATATACTCCCCGAGAGTAGGGACTCCGGCCGCTTCAATAGACGATCCGATACCTGCCAGCGAAAAATCAAAATGGTTTAGAGAGCTACTGGACGTTCAGGAGGAAATCGCTTCAAAACGTTGTAAAAAAATGCTTGGATCAACTGTTAAGGTTCTAGTTGAGGAAGAAAAGGGGAGAGACGGAATACTTAATTGCCGTACCTCCGGAAATATTATAGTGGAGGCTCCCGGTGATAAAAGTCTCGTCGGTTCATTTAGAAATGTCGAGATAACCGATTCGGGAAACTGGATACTAAAAGGAAAAATCAAGGAATAATCTAAGGAGTTTTATAAATGGATATTATTGAAATGACCAGAGAGCTTGGAAAAGCTCTCCAGCAGGAGGAAACATATATCAAGCTTCACGAGGCAGAAAAGCAGGCCGACGCCGACGTTGAGCTCCAGAAGCTTATCGAGAATTTTAACGTGAAGAGAATCGCTCTCAATACCGAGTCGCAGAAGGTCGAAAAGGACAATGAGAAAATAAAGAAGCTGACCTCAGAAATGCAGTCCGCTTACTCTGATATTATGTCCAATGAAAATATGATTAATTACAACACTGCCAAGCAGAGCTTTGATCAGGTTGTTACAAGGATCATGACGATCCTACAGAATTGCTCTCAGGGCGAGGATCCCGATACTACAGACTACACTCCGTCCTGTACAGGTAGCTGCTCTACCTGCGGCGGATGCGGTTAATTGTACAATAAATAACGGAAAGGAGTGGGTTTATGGCTGAATTATCGCCTATGATGCAGCAGTATCTTAAGATAAAAGAAGAAAACCAGGACGCAATACTGTTCTTCCGTCTCGGAGATTTTTATGAAATGTTCTTCGATGACGCCAAGCTTGCATCCAAAGAGCTCGAGCTCACTCTTACCGGAAGAGATTGCGGACTTAAGGAGCGCGCGCCGATGTGCGGAGTTCCTTACCACAGTTGTGAAAGTTATATCGCCCGATTGGTTCAAAAGGGCTATAAGGTCGCTATCTGCGAGCAGATGGAGGATCCGTCTAAGGCGAAAAATATTGTAAAGCGTGATATTGTTCGAGTTGTTACTCCCGGAACGGTTATCGAAAGCAGTATGCTCGACGAAAGTCGAAATAACTATATTTCTTGCATGTATGCCGATAATACCGAGGTTGGGCTTTGTTTCTGTGATATTTCCACAGGAGAATTAAATTTGACCTCGTTTCCGCTTGACGGTTGCGTCGAAAATATAAAGAGCTATTTATCCTCGTATTATCCCCGTGAGATCTTGATCGGCGGAGACGTTGTTAAGCTTAACGGACTTTCCTCATTTATTAAGGAAAGAATGAGCTCGTCCGTAGAAATGCTTCCTGATGAAGATTTTGCGTTGTTGAGTTGTCAGGATATTGTTAAAAAGCAGTTTAAGGACGAGTATGATAAGGTTGAAAACAGCTATGTTTCTATTCTGGTTCTGGGCGCTCT
The DNA here is from genome assembly GCA_902773155.1 of uncultured Ruminococcus sp. Taxonomy (GTDB): domain Bacteria; phylum Bacillota; class Clostridia; order Oscillospirales; family Acutalibacteraceae; genus Ruminococcoides. Next base: position 10,525 of record CACYDK010000150.1, on the reverse strand, counting down.
GATTAATTATCTTGGAAAAACTCAGATCACCGGTCTTGAGCGTATCAGGCATATCGATATTTTTAGCGATAATCAGTTTATGAAGCTGGATTTCAATACTCAGCGAAATCTTGAACTTACCCAGACTATGCTAAATAAGGAAAAACGCGGTTCGCTTCTCTGGGTTCTTGATAAAACCAAAACCTCGATGGGTAAAAGGCTTTTGCGAAGCTATATCGAAAAGCCTCTTTTGAGCGTTACACGTATCATTAATCGTCAGGGGGCGGTCGAGGAGCTTGTGAACGATACTGTTCTCAGGCTTGATCTTACCGCCGCGCTTATGGGTATTCTCGATATTGAGCGTATTATGACTAAGATCGTTTATGGCTCCGCAAACGGACGTGAGCTTCGTTCATTGTCGTCGGCTCTTGAAAAAATCCCCGCAATTAAGGATTTGCTGAAGGAATGTAAAAGTAAAACGCTAAAGTCGGTATATGAGAACCTTGATACCCTGGAGGATGTATACTCGATGATTGACAGCGCGATTGTCGACGAACCTCCTTTTTCCGTAAAAGAGGGCGGGATCATAAGGCGCGGATTTAGCGAGGAGCTCGACGCCCTTAACGTCGATATGAACGATTCCACCGGACTGCTCGCAGGAATTGAGGAAGAACAACGTAAGGCTACAGGCATACCAAAACTTCGGATCGGGTATAACCGCGTCTTTGGATATTATATAGAGGTTACTAATTCTTATAAAGAAATGGTACCCGATACATATATAAGAAAACAAACGCTTACTAATTGTGAAAGATATATAACCGAGGATTTGAAGAAGGTTGAGGGCAGGATCCTTGGCGCAAAGGAAAAAGCCGTAGCCCTTGAGTATCAGCTATTTGATGAAATCAGAAAAAAGACCTCATATGAGCTAGATAGGATCGAAAAAACCGCTAAAGCTGTGGCTGAACTTGACGTTTTGAATTCTCTTGCCAACGTATCCTCTGATAATCGCTATACACGACCCGAGGTCAACCTTAGCGATAAAATCGTACTAAAGGACAGCCGTCATCCGGTTGTGGAACAGCTTTTGAAGGGCTCGCCTTTTGTTCCAAACGATGTTTATCTAAACTGTTCAGCGAATCGAGTTGCGATAATTACAGGCCCGAATATGGCCGGTAAATCTACATATATGCGGCAGGTCGCTCTTATAGTTCTTATGGCTCAGATTGGCTCCTTTGTTCCTGCATCGTTTGCGGAAATCGGTATAGTGGACAGCATTTTTACCAGGGTAGGAGCCTCCGATGATTTAGCGTCAGGCCGCTCGACTTTTATGGTTGAGATGAGCGAGGTTGCGCATATCGTTGAAAACGCTACCTCAAAATCTCTTTTGATACTTGATGAAATAGGACGAGGAACATCGACCTTTGACGGAATGAGTATAGCGAGAGCCGTGCTTGAATATGTCGCCGATAAAAAGAAGCTCGGCGCCAAGGCATTATTTGCAACTCATTATCACGAGCTCACTTCTATGGAACAAACCATCGACGGCGTAAATAATTTCAATATCGCAGTAAAGAAGCACGGCGACGATATAACCTTCCTCCGCCGCATTGTTCCCGGAGGAGCTGACGATAGCTACGGAATTGAGGTCGCGAAGCTTGCCGGTATTCCTGATGTTATAATAAAACGCGCAAAGCAAATCTTGAAGGATCTTGAAAGCGGCAAACCGACAGAAACCGTTATAATTAAGGAACAGCCTGATGAAAACGAGCAGCTTAGTTTGATTCCGAGTATGAGCTCGGCAATAGCGGACAAGCTTAATTCTGTCGACTTAAATACCCTTACCCCGATCGAGGGTATGAATTTACTGTATGAATTGAAAAATATGTTGTAAGGTGGTGAGAAAATGGGAGTTATAAACGTTCTTGATAAGCACGTAGCCGAGCTTATCGCGGCAGGAGAGGTCGTGGAAAGACCTGCATCCGCAATTAAAGAGCTTGTGGAGAATTCTATCGACGCAGGTTCAACAGATATTACCGTTGAGATTCAGAACGGCGGTATAACGTATATGCGCGTTACTGACAATGGCTGCGGAATTATGAGAGAGGATGTGAAACTCGCATTTTTACCGCACGCGACAAGTAAAATAAAGCTGGAAAACGACCTCGATAACATAAGCACCCTTGGCTTTCGAGGAGAGGCGCTGTCCTCGATATCGTCGGTTTCACGCCTTCAGCTTCTTACAAGAAACGAAAACGAAGAGTTTGGAACCTCCTATGAAATTGAAGGCGGAGAGGAGAAAGGTCTTGACGACGCCGGCTGTCCAAAGGGGACGACAATAATTATAAGAGATCTTTTCTATAACATTCCGGCCAGAATGAAGTTTCTCAAAAAAGACAGGGCGGAGGGCAATGCTGTCGCAAATGTAATTGATAAAATCGCCTTATCTCATCCTGAGATCGCTTTTACCTTTATCAGAGACGGCAGACAGGTTCTCAAAACCTCCGGAGATAATAAGCTTAAGTCAGCTATTTATTCCGTTTACGGACGCGATTTTGCCGGCGGACTTATGCCTGTAGATTACGAGCTTAATTCAATAAAAATCCGAGGCTACATATCAAAGCCTGTAAACGCAAGACCTAACCGCAGTATGCAGAATTTTTTCATAAACGGGCGTTATGTAAAGTCGTTTACAGCCATGGCGGCTATGGAGGAGGCATGTAAGGGCAGCGTTATGGTCGGAAAGTTCCCGGCCTGTGTGCTTCATATTTCAATACCATTTGAGTCGATAGACGTTAACGTTCATCCTTCTAAAATTGAGGTTCGTTTTATAAACGAGAGACCTGTTTTTGACGCTGTTTATCACGCTGTAAAAACCTCCCTGAGCTATAATGACGAACGAAAACAAATCACTTTCGACGGCAGGGAGCGAAACGACGCTTTCAGCGATATCCGCCGTCCTAAGCCGTTTGCTCCATTGGGTTTTAAGCTTAACGAGCCTGAAAAAAAACAAACCGATAAAACAGTCGATCCCATTGATCAGCTGAATAAACTCTCAGCCTTTGAAAAGCCCAATAGGCTCAAACTGGACGAATTATCGCTTAACAGTCCAAGTTATCCCACCGATATTTATTCCAAGGAATCGATAAAACGCGAGGAAAACCTTATTCGCAAGGTCGAACAGCAGAATAAGAGCATTATCCCCGATACTGAAATTGTTTTCGACAAAAAAACGGAAAAGCTTGATCCGATCGGTATGATCGACATAGCGGACGAGCCGAAACCTTCCGAAGAAAAGCCTGATTCAGTTGAGGAAAAGGAACCGGAAACTCTTTATGCTCAACCTAAGAATAAGCTTATCTTTATCGGAGAAGCCTTTCGCACATATATTATAGTTGAAAAGAACGACAAGGAAATTGTCTTTATCGATAAACACGCCGCTCATGAGCGTATGATTTACGAACGATTAAAAAAGGAGAAAGGCGCGGGATTTTCTCAGCTTCTTCTCCAGCCGATCACAATTGTTCTTCCTAAATCCGACTACAACGCCGCTGTTGAAAACCTTGACATGTTCAGAGAATGCGCTTTTGACGTTGATGATTTTGGAAACGGCACGTTGATCGTAAGAAGCGCTCCGCAATACCTTGATTTAGCCGATATTGAGTCGTCCGTAATCGAGATGGCAGGATATATCGCCCAAAATAAGACTGATATCCGATCTGAAAAAATGGACTGGATATATCACAATATTTCTTGCAGAGCCGCCATAAAGGGTGGAAACATCAGTGCACGCGAGGAGCTTATGGATTTGGCTAATAAGCTTGACGAGGATCCTACGCTTCGCTACTGCCCTCACGGCAGACCCGTGTGTGTTGTTATGAGCAAGTACGAGCTTGAAAAGCAGTTTGGTAGATTAGGATGAAAAATAATATTTTAGCGGTAGTTGGCCCTACCGCGAGCGGCAAGACCGCCCTTTCCGTTGAGCTTGCGGTCAGACTTGGCGGCGAAATAATCTCAGCTGACAGTATGCAGATTTACAAGGGAATGAGAATAGCTACGGCTAAGCCTACGCCAGATGAAATGCGCGGAATAAAACACCATATGCTCGATTTCTTGAGCCCCGGGGAAGCTTATTCGGTGGGTAAATATGTCATTGACGCCGAAAAAGCTGCATTTGAAATTATATTTGACGGAAAGCTTCCGATACTTTGCGGCGGCACGGGTCTTTATGTGGATTCTTTTTTGAATGGGCTGGATTTTAAGGAAAGCAGCTCCGACCAAAACTTAAGGGAAGAGCTTGAAGCTGTTTTTGAGGAAAAAGGCGTAGATTTTCTGCTTAATGAGCTTGCGCAGTTTGATCCCGAATCAGCCGAAAGACTCGCTTTTGAACGAAACCCAAAGCGCATAATAAGGGCTATCGAGTTTTACATAACCACAGGAAAAACAATTACCCAGCAAAATATTGAAAGCCGTCAAAAGGAACCTAAATTCAAACCTTTTATTATCGGACTAAAGGCATCTGACAGACAGTATCTATACGATAGAATCAATCATCGCGTTAATAATATGCTTGAGGAAGGCTTGCTTGAGGAAGCCCGTGAAGTTTTAAACAGTGATCTCAGCGGTACGGCCTCTGCGGCTATAGGCTACAAGGAACTGGCTCCGTATTTCAGCGGAGAAAAAACTCTTGAGGAATGTATTGAAAGAATAAAAACCGAAACCCGCCGCTACGCAAAACGTCAGTTGACGTGGTTTCGACGTAACGAAAATATTCATTGGATTAATATTGACGAATTAAGGACTACCGATGAACAGGCGGATTATGCCATAAAGCTCATTGACCAAGAAGGATTTCTAAATGGACAAATTATTATTTAAAAGAATACTGATTGGACTGTTATCAGTCCTGATACTTGCGTATCTGGTTTATCTGTTTTTCGGCGCGAATTTCTCGAAATCTGTCGAGACAGAGGACGCTGTATTTAACAAAATCTCAGATACAATATATTCTAACGGCTTTATTATCCGCGACGAGTCGTATGTTTCAAACAGTATGAGCGGAGTGTTATCGTACAATGTGTCCGACGGCGAGGACGTCAGCGCGGGTCAAAACATTGCCGATATCTACAAAAACGAGACTGATGCCGTTTATCGTCAAAAGATTCATTCCATAGATAATCAGATAAAAAAACTCAAAGAATTGAGCGATTCATATCACAAGGACAGCGTTAGTCTGGAGGCCGCCGATTCTCAGATAGCCAATAATATTTACTCTTTCCTCTATGACGTGAACTTGGGAAAGCTGTCTGAAGCAAAATCGTACAACGACGAGCTCCTTCTTTCTATCTGCGAGAGACAGATGATCACCGGCGAGGCAAAGGAGTTTTCAGCAAAAATCGAGTCTTTAAAGACAGAGCGCGACAATCTTTGCGATAACTGCTCTGAATCTATCGGAGCTGTAGCCGCTAACAAGGCCGGATATTTTATCACAAAGCCGGACGGCTATGAGGAGAGCGTAAATCTTAAAAAGCTTAATAAGCTTTACCCGAACTCGTTAAAGAAGCTAAGCAAAAAAACTGTGTTCTCAAACATTGTCGGTAAGGTTGTCACATCTCCTCAGTGGTACATCGCCTGTGAAGTAACGGCCGACGATACAGTGAATCTCGCAAAGCTCCAAAACTCGGGAGAGACGATTTACGTAATGATTCCATCCGTAACTTCGGAAAAGCTACCCGTAAAAATCCACATGATCAATCAGAAGAGCAAGAAGGATAGCGCGGTGCTGATTCTTTCCTGCGATTATATGAACAGCCACATCGCCTCCGCCCGCAAGGAAAATATCGAAATTTCAACAGTTACATACAGTGGATTAAAGGTTTCAAAACGAGCCATTCACGAGAATTATGTTACAAAAGAGACCGAGGATAAGGAAGGTAATATCAAGGTCAAGAAAAAGAAGGTTCAGGGAGTATACGTCCAGCACGGCTCGGAGCTTATTTTTAAGCAGATATATATCACCTATTCGGGATCTGATTATGTTCTCTGTAATCCTACCCCTCCGGAGGGTATTCTGTTCAATGGAAAAACCGTTGAACTGTACGACAGAGTTGTTATAAAAGGAGATAATCTCTATGACGGAAAAATTATTAAATGATATAGAGTATAATTATCGAACTATCGAAGAGCGTATTTCCGAAGCCGCGATTAAAGCGGGAAAAAAGCGGGGGGATATCACCTTTCTTGCCGCGACGAAAACCGTCGCACCTGAGGCTATCAACTATGCGATATCTCTGGGACTGCGTTATATAGGCGAGAACAAGGTTCAGGAGCTTTTGTCAAAATACGATAGCTATAACCTTGACGACGCTTCTCTGCAGTTTATCGGACATTTGCAATCAAACAAAGTTCGCCAGATTGTAGGGAAGGTTGACCTCATACAGTCTGTCGATTCCGTTAAGCTCGCTCAGGAAGTATCCCGACAGTCCGAAAAGCGCGATATCACCACGGATATTCTTATCGAGGTCAATATCGGCGGAGAAGAGAGCAAGAGCGGAGTCGAACCAGAAGCGCTATATGAATTGCTGGATGAAATCAAGGATTTCGGCAATATAAAAGTACGCGGATTGATGTGTATTCCGCCTATTTGTGATAGTTCACAAAAAATTCTTGATTTTTTCACTAAAATGAACAATATATTTATTGACATCTCGGGCAAAAAAATAGATAATATATCTATGGATATTCTTTCAATGGGAATGTCTGCCGATTATTACGAGGCAATCCTATCCGGAGCCAATATGGTCAGGGTCGGATCTTCGCTTTTTGGAGCCCGGAATTATAACATTTAAACCTTTCGGGTTACGCTCCGTACGCTTTCCGCAAAACGGACAAGCAGGCGTGTAGCCTTTGACTGATCCTTATCAGCCCACGGTAAGGACGCGGTATATCTTACTTATTCTATGTGGGCAGAAAGGCTATGGAGATTATAATGGCAAGTTTTGTAGACAAGTTTAAGCGTATGTGGGACGCTCCCGACGAAGAATACGATAACGGTTACGACGAGTACGGTTACGCCGAAAACGACGACGAGTACGAGGATGTAGCTTCGTATACTCCTTCTTCAAAAAAGAACAATGTTGTTAATATCAGCGCCACAGCAAAGCTTAAGGTTGCTATTTTCAGACCCGAGGGCTTCGGCGAGGAGACCAGAGCTATCGCTGATGAGCTTATGAAAACTCATACCATCGTTCTTAATCTTGAGAATACGAAAAAGGATGTTTCCAGACGTATTGTAGACTTCCTCAGCGGCGTCGCTTACGCCAACAGGGGAAAGATCAAGAGAGTTGCTTCCAGCACTTTCATTATTATCCCCAACAACTTTGACTTTACAGGCGATGATCTTCTCGACGAGTTAGAGAACAGTGGCGTTTACTTCTGATAAAGAATTAAAGCAGCTTTATTCCAGAGTCGACGACGCGATAAGGCTCTCAGAACTGCGGCATAAGCCGTGTTTTCTGGGTTTTCTTAACGAGCACGAAAGCTTTCTTGTTAGAAACTATATATCCGGTTTCGGAAAAGATTTTGAGCTTTTCGGCGGCTATGAAGGAGCCGAAAGGCTGATGCTTTGCGTAAGTGAGTTTCCTGCGGATAAGGATGATTATCCCATAAGGGAGATATACTATAAATTTCGCAAAGGCTATAAGCTTTCTCACCGTGATTTTCTCGGCGCGTTGATGAATCTCGGGATCGAGCGCGACTGTATCGGAGATATTTTAGTTGAGGACGGACAGGCCTTGGTTTTCGCCAGGGAAGAAATCGCTGACTATATTACCTCCGGTATCAGCAAAATCGGACGTGTCGGAGTCGAAAACTGTGACGGCAGTGATATGAGCTTTTCATATCAAAAGAATCTTAAAGAGCTGAAACTTATAATCAGTTCAATGCGGCTTGATGTTGTTGTTGCGGCTTTAACCGGTCTGTCACGAGGTAAAACCGCGCAGCTTATACTTTCGGGGAAGGTATTTTTAAACTATTCGGAAGCTTCAAATTCAAGCTGTACCATCAAAGAAAATGATATTCTTACCATTAGAGGAAATGGAAAGTATATTATAAAGGGGCAAAACGGCGTTACCAAAAAAGGACGCTTGATGCTTAATGTAGAACATTATAAATAGGAGTTGTGTGAAATGTTGACTATTGATGAAATCAAAGACATATCCTTTCGCAAAGGAAGAGGATATAAGGGTGAGGATGTAGACGCTTTTATCGATGAGGTTATCGTCACCGTTGAACAGTTAAAGAAAGAAAAATCTGACTTGATCCGCAAAATGGATATTCTTGCTACAAGAGTAGAGCAGTACAGAGCCGACGAAGAGACAGTTCGCAACGCTCTTCTTTCCGCACAGAGAGTAGCTGATTCCGCGGTTAAGGAGGCTAACGCCAAATCCGCCAAGATTCTTGCTGAAGCAGAAGCTAAGGCAAAGGCTATGCTCGCTGAGGGTGAGGCTGTTAACGCGAAGCAGAAGGACATTTATCTCAAGCTTAAGGCCGATTCCGTGAAACTTCGCTCTGAGCTCGAGACGATCTATGCTTCCCACCTTAAGACCGTTGGTGAGTTCCCGACCGACGCTGTTTTAGTACGCAAGAAGGAGGAACTTGACAGACTTTATCCTACGGCTCCCGTTGAGGAAGAGAAGCCTGTTGAGCCTGTTGAGACAGCAGAGCCCGAGGAGACTGTTGAGCCTGCTAAAGTTGAGCCTCCCGTAAGAGCTGATGAGGACTTCGAGCCGGTAACTCCCGATAGCATTGATTACGTAAAAGAAGATTCCAAATATTCCGATTTAAAATTCGGCGATAACTACGATGTTGACGCTGACTGATAAGGGTTTATTTGATACTTTTTAATACAGCGAAGATAATCGGTGTAGCCGGGTGTTACGCCGATTTTCGCTTATTCCGGAGCTGATTATGCCATATATTGTTATTTTTATTTCGCTTGCGGTTGCCGCGCTTGATTATCTTATTAAAATCCTGGTTATTAACAATCTTAAGCCAATAGGCTCGGTCGCTGTGATTCCCGGTTTATTCTCACTTACCTATGTCGAAAACAGGGGAGCCGCATTTGGAATGCTTTCCGACGCTCGATGGATCTTTATTATATTTACGATCCTGGTTATCTGCGTAATGTTTTTTGCGCTGTTCAAGTTTAAGATCAAGAGTTTGTTGTTTAATATTTCCTTTATCCTGATCGTAGGCGGAGGACTCGGAAATCTTATTGATCGCATATTTTACGGCTTTGTAGTGGATTATTTGAGTGTAAGCTTCTTTCCGCCGGTGTGTAATTTCGCCGACTACTGTATAACTGTCGGAGCTTTTCTGATGGTTATTTATCTGTTCTTTCACTCGGATAAGCTCAGGAAGAAAAAGGAATTAAGTGATGAATAATTATTCATTCTTTGCGGATGACGGGTCGTATGGGTTAAGAATCGATAAATTCGTTTCCGATAATATAGAGGAGCTTTCACGCTCCGCTGCCTGTAATCTTCTGGAAAAAGGGAATGTATTGGTTAACGGCAAAACTGTATCAAAGAATTACAGGCTGAAAAACGGCGATAATATTGAGGTTGCAGTTCCGCCTCCTGTTGAATACGAGGTTAAGGCCGAGAATATTCCTCTTGATATTGTTTACGAGGATGACGATTTACTCGTTGTGAATAAGCCAAAGGGTATGGTTGTTCATCCGGCGCCGGGACACTACGAGGGAACCCTTGTTAACGCCTTGATGTACCATTGCAGGGGCAGTCTTTCCGGAATAAACGGAATACTAAGGCCGGGAATAGTTCATCGAATCGACCGCGATACGAGCGGACTGCTGATTGTTGCTAAGAACGATAGTTCTCATAAAATTCTGGCTGAACAGATCAAGGAACACAGCTTTACGCGGGAATATGAGGCTGTTATAGTTGGTTGCCCAAAGGAGGACTCCGGAACCATTGACGCTCCGATCGGCAGACATCCGGTCGATCGCAAAAAGATGACTGTAACTGATAAGAACTCTAGAAACGCAGTTACTCATTATGAGGTTATTTCAAAATTCAAGGGTTATTCTCATATTAGGTGCAGGCTTGAGACAGGACGTACTCATCAGATCCGCGTTCATATGGCTTATATCGGACATCCCATTTCCGGAGACGAGATCTACGGGCTTAAGCGTGAAAAGCTAAACTTTTCGGGTCAGTGTCTGCACGCGAAGAAAATTGGCTTTTTACATCCGTCAACAGGTGAATACATGGAGTTTGATTCAAAGCTTCCTGATTACTTTTCGGATTATTTAAAAAAGCTTGAAAATATTTCTAATTGATTACTGATAATTGCTATAATAGGAAAGGCATTTTATAAAATGGGTGAGGATAAAAAACAAAAGAAGAACATGCCGCTTGTATCGGCGATTTATGATTGGTTTCATTCTCTGATAATAGCTGTAGCTGTTGTTGTTATTGCCCTGACTTTTTTCGTCAGGATGGTTAACGTAGACGGAATATCTATG
>CACYDK010000149.1 GCA_902773155.1 uncultured Ruminococcus sp. | reverse complement strand
CTCCAACTACCTCAGGATAATCGAGGAAGCCCGGATAGAATGGCTCAACTCAAGCCTCGCCCGATACAGCGAGCTCGAAAAGAAGGGCTGTATCGTACCGGCGCTTGCGGCGGAGGAAAGCTTTATAAACTACCTGAGGTTCGACGACCCGTTCAGGATCGAGGTCGAGCTCGTAGAATACAAGGGAGTCAGGATGACCTTCGCTTACCGCATTTTTAACGAAAACACCGGCGAGCTTTGCTACACGGGAAAAAGCTCGCACTTCTTCGCCAAGGACAACGGCGACGAGACCTACTCGCCCTACCTGTCGTTCAGAAAGGATTTTCCGGAATACGACCAAAAGCTCCGCGAACTGTCGCGGAAGTCATAAGACGTATTCATCCTCGTCTGTCAGCGTCATATTCTTCTTGACCGTGTTCAAAAACAGATGAGCCGCCGGATTCGAATTGTTCTTTCGCCATGCGATGACATAGTTCAGGCCGGTCTCTATTCCGCTGAATTCCAGCTTCTTCACGTTAGCGCGCGAGTAGCTGTCGATAAGCTGAGACGGCAGAACCGAAACGCCCATCCCGGCGTCGACCGCCATAAAAACCGAGCTCACGTCGTCGAACTCGATAACGGAGCGCGGCGAGAAGTGGAAGGTTCTGAATATGTCCATGATCTCCATATAAAGTATCGGGCTTTCGGCCTCGGAGAGCAGGATGAATTTGCTGTTTTTGAGCTCGGACGCGTCGACGGAGTTTCCGACAACAGGAAAGCGCTTCGGAACGAGCAGACTAAGCTTGTCCTTTGAGCTGAGCTCGCTTTCGAGCGAGTTATTATCGGGCAGCATATCCCTAAGCATAAAGAAAAAATCGTATTCGGAGCTGTTTACCGCTGTCGATACCTCGGAGCCGGACAGCCTCAGCATTTCGATGGCGATATTGGGATATTTCTTGGTAAAGCTCTTGAGACATCTGGTGGGATAATCCACAGAGGTTGCGTCGTAGGCTAGTCTAAGCCGGCCGCCGCTGCCGTTGTTGAGCTGATTGACAACGGACGTCGCCTTGCCGAGGGTGTCAATAACGTCCTGGGCGTAAGGCAAAAGGAGCTTGCCCTCGTTCGTCAGCTCAACCTCGTGACGAGTGCGCTCAAAGAGCTTTACCCCAAACTCCTTTTCCAGATCGCGGATATAGCGGCTCACTGTCGACTGGCTTACGTAGTTGCGACGGGCGGCCTCGGAGAAGCTCAGGGTACGCGCCACCGAGATAAAACACTTGAGCTGAATATGATCCATAAGTCCTCCTATTCATAAAACAAATCATCAACGCTTGTTTCGGCATTTATTTGCATTAACAACTTGTTGCAATATTTTACCGATTTTGTTATAATGCGATTATAGCATAAGAATATGCAAAATTCAAATAATAAATTATCCGGAGGTAAAGTATGAGCAAAATAGTAATCACTGGTATGGGCGCGGTCACGCCCATCGGTATCGGCGTAGACAATTACTGGAACAACCTTATCGGCGGCAAATGCGGGATCGACAGGATCCAGAGCTTCGACGCCTCTGAGCTCGCGGTTCAGATCGCCGGCGAGGTCAAGGACTTTAACCCTTCGGATTATCTTCCCAAGGACGTGGTAAGAAAAACCGACGCCTTTATGCAGTACGCCTACATAGCCGCCGAGGAAGCCCTCAAGCAGTCCGGGATCGAGATCGAGCCGGAAAGGATCGGTATCGTAATGGGCACGGCCTTAAGCGGTATCTCGACTATCGCCTTTACACAGGAGGCGCTCACGGGAGCTTCTCACAAAAAGGTAGGTCCCAGGTTCATCCCCAAAATTCTCGGCAACATCGCGGCGGCAAACATCGCGATTGCCCACAATATCCAGGGGCCGAGCTACACGGTGTCTACAGCCTGCAGCTCCGGCGGAGACGCCATAAATCAGGCGGCAATGATTATGAAAGCCGGAAAAGCCGACGCTATGATCGCGGTCGGCGCGGAATCGGCTCACTGCCCGATTTTTATCTACAGTCTTGCAAACGCCAAGGCGCTTTCGCGCAATAACGAAAACCCAAAAACCGCGTCGAGACCGTTTGACGAAGCGCGCGACGGCTTTGTTATCGGCGAGGGCGGCGGAGCTCTGATCCTTGAAACCGAGGAGCACGCCAAGGCTCGCGGCGCAAAGATCATCGGCGAGCTCATCGCCTGCGGAAACACCTGCGACGCCTACCATGTTACCGCTCCCCATCCGGAGGGACGCGGAGCCATCGCCTGTATGAAGCAGGCTCTCGCGGAGGGAGGCATAACGCCCTCCGACATCGGATATATCAACGCTCACGGAACCTCGACCCCCAAGGGCGACGAGGTCGAAACCAAGGCCGTAGCCGAGGTATTCGGCAACAATCCGCCGCTCGTCAGCTCTACAAAGGGAGCTACGGGTCATATGATGGGAGCAGGCGGAATCACCGAGGTGATAGCCTGTATTAAGGCCATCGAAACGGGTATCATACCTCCGACAATTAATCTTGAAAATCCCATTCCCGACTGCAAGATTGACTTTGTACCGAACGAGCCCAGAAAGGCTGACATCAGCTACGCTATGTCTAACGCCTTCGGCTTTGGCGGACAGAATTCCAGCGTCATCGTAGGGCGATACGAATAAAAAAAGGCGCGTTTTGCGCGCTATCCCGCCAAATTAATTTTGCATGGGAATCCGAAAGAAAAGGAGAAAGCTATGAGTTTTACATACGACGTAACAATGTTCAGGGAAACTTTTGAATCCGAATTCACATACCTCAACGGCTTTATGCGCAACGTATCGCGCTTTGCCGAGAGAACAGCTCTCTTTGACCCGGCAAAGGGCAGCAAGTGGAGCTACAGGGAGCTCAACGCGGAGTGCAACAGATTCGCGAACGCTATGAAGGCCGACGGCGTTGTGAAGAGCGACGTCATATTCAATCAGCTTTACAATTCGCCTTACTTTGTATTCTCATACATCGCTCCCCAGAAGCTTGGAGCGATCGCGAATCCCGCGAACTTCAACCTTTCGCCCGGAGAGACCGCCGAGATAATAAACCACAACAAGCCTAAGGTATATATTTACGACAGCGCCATTACCGATACTGCGGTAAAAGCTCTGAAGCTCAGCGAGCACAAGCCCGAGGTCGTGATCATGGCCGATTATCTGGGGAAATACAAGGAAGCTCCCGAAGGACATATCAAGTACGAGGACTATGTAAAGAACTCGTCCTACGAGAATCCCCCGGTCGACTTTGAGCCGCATATTTACGACG
>CACYDK010000148.1 GCA_902773155.1 uncultured Ruminococcus sp. | reverse complement strand
TACGCTGTGCCGGGCTTATTTTCGTAAAAGGACAGAATCCCGACACCTGAATAATTCAAAAAACGAGAGGTCAATATGAAAATAAAAGAAAACTTTTTGCTCAGAAAAATATCCGATTCATATATCGTAGTTCCGGTAGGCGACGCCGTTGTGGATTTCAGTGGACTTATCAATCTGAATGAGACCGGCGCTCTTCTGTTTGAAACAATGCAGAAGGGTTGCGACGAAGAGGAGCTTGTTAAAATTCTTCTGCAGAAATATGATGTCTCAGAGGAAATTGCAAGAGCCGATGTAAGGGCCTTTGTTAAAAAAGCTAAGGAAGCTGATATACTTGAATAAAGTTATTGATCCGGACGTGCTTGTTCCTGTTATGAAGGAGCAGCTTTCCGCCGGAAAAACTGTTTCGTTTTTACCTCGCGGGGACAGTATGCGCCCCCTGCTTAGAAGCGGCGAGGATATGGTGTTTCTGAAAAAGCCGGCCGGACGGCTTCATCTTTTTGACATGCCTTTCTACTACAGGCGAGAGACCGAATCCTACGTTCTTCATAGGGTCGTGGGGTTCAAAAAGGACGGAAGCTATGTTATGCTCGGCGACAATAACTCCGCAAAAGAATACGGTATAACCGACGACGATATTATAGGCGTTGTATCCGCGTTTTACAGAAAGGGCAAAATGTACCGGGTAACTCATCCCGTCTACCGTCTTTACTGCAACGTTTGGTTTTATACCCGTCCTGTAAGGTCGCTTTTTATCACTGTGAAAAATAGGAGAAAGCATTGAAAATTAAAGGTGATTTTTCAAAAAACTACATTAGTAAAATACGAGAATTTGACAAGGAGACCACGCTTTGGATCTGCCGTAACTCCAAGCCTCAGCTCGTCAACATCATCCTTATGACCGTTCTCTTCGGAGTAATGGCCTATTCGGGAGTTTTGGTGGCTCAGCTTGCCCGCGAGATCGTCGATTGCGCGGCATACTCTCACGATATAAACGGAGTAATTTTCTACGCTGTGCTGTTGATCACGGTAACGCTTCTGCAGGTCGGTATCAGCATCCTGTCGAGGATAACCTCGTTTAACGCCTCGAACAAACTGGAGATCCACATCAAATCAAAGCTCTTTGAGTCTATGCTCCGTAAGGACTACGCAAAAATATCCTCCTACCATTCCGGAGAGCTTATGACGAGACTTACAAGCGACGTCTCCGTAATCACGGGAGCGATTATTTCGATCGTCCCCAGCGTGGTTTATTTTCTGGTAAAGCTGATCGGTATATTCGCCGTGTTGTTCTCTATAGACTGGCGGTTCGCGCTGGTTTTCGTTATCGGCGGAGCTCTTATTATGCTGGTTATGCTCCTGTTTAAGGGAGTTCTTAAGGATTTGCACAAAAAAGCTCAGGAGACCGACGGAAAGACCCGGGGCTTTATGCAGGAGGTGCTCTCAAGCCTTCTGGTTATCAAGGTGTTCAACCGGTACGACAGGATCGACGAGGAGTCGCACAAGCTTCAGTGGGACAATTTTCTCGTAAAACGCAAGAGGAACTATCTTTCCATCGTCTCCTCGACAGGTTTTTCAATGGTCTTTACCTTCGCTTACATCTACGGCCTTGTCTGGGGCTCGTTCGGTATCCTGCAGGGAGTTCTGACCTACGGTATTCTTACCGAGATCCTCTCGCTGGTATCTCAGATCCAGTCGCCGGTACAGGGTCTTACCTCGATTCTGCCTACATATTATCAGGCTCTCGCCTCGGCCGAGCGTATTATGGAGATCGAAAACTTCCCCGAGGAGCATTCCATAGAAGAGAACGAGAGTATAGATATCAATGAGCTGTACAGTAAGCTAAGCTCTATAGAATTCAAGGATATAACCTTTAAATATGACCGCGATACCGTGCTTGAAAACACCGGACTCACAATAAACAAGGGAGATTTTGTGGTGATAACAGGTATCTCCGGTATAGGCAAAAGCACCCTGACCAAGCTTCTGCTCGATGTTTTCCCGGTAAACGAGGGCGAGATATATCTTAAGCTCAGCGACGGAAGCAGGGTAAAGGTCGATAAAAATATCCGCGATATGTTCGCCTATGTGCCTCAGGGCAATTTCCTGCTTTCGGGCACGATCCGCGACAATATCTCCTTTATCCGTCCCGAAGCAACCGAGGAGGAGATACTCAATGCCGCCAAAACCGCCTGCGCCGACTTTATCTCGGAGCTTCCCGAGGGACTCGATACGGTTCTCGGCGAGAAGGGAATGGGTCTCAGCGAGGGTCAGGTTCAGCGCGTCGCGATAGCGCGCGCCCTGCTGTCCAACGCTCCGGTGATCATCCTCGACGAGGCTACCTCTGCTCTCGATTCAAATACCGAGATCAGACTGCTTAAGAATATCGAGAATCTAAAGAACAAAACCTGCATACTCATCTCTCATAAAAAAGCCGCTAATGAGGTTTGTAACCGAGAGGTAAAAATAGAAAACAAAAAGATTATTGTAAGGGATATCTGATGGGACTGCGCCTGAACGAAAATCAAAAACAATTTTATAAGCTGTACATAGCACTTCTGGCTTCGGCTCTGAGTGGCAATAAGCCTCCGGAGCTTCCTTCGGATTTTAACTGGAACAGGTTATGCAAAACGGCTCAGCAGAATTCTGTGCTCAATATGATCGGCTACACCATAGATAAGGTCAACGTAAAGCCCGGAGATACTGCGCGCAGGGTTATTGAAAACGAGCTGAACTATCAGATACTCAAGGAAACCTCGCAGCTTGTTCAGTCCGAGAAGATCATCGAGGGCTTCGAGAAGCGTAAGATCAGAAACGTTCCTCTCAAGGGATATTTTATGAAGCGGCTTTATCCTCAGTCGGATTTCCGCACAATGACCGATATAGATATTCTTGTTGATAAAAAGAACTTTTCCGAGGTCGAAAAGGTTTTTGCCGATAACGGGATACCTACACGCCACTTAACAAAGAGCTCTGAGATCCATTTTACCAAGGATCTGATGTATTTTGAAATCCATTCCGACTTAAACGAGCTCGACGACTCCGTATATGACGATATTTGGGACAAAGTGACTCTTCGCGAAGGGTATTCCTACTCCTATGAAATGAGCCGCGAGGATTTTTACGTCTATCTCCTGTACCATGCCGCCAAGCACATGTTTTATGCCGGAATCGGTATCCGTATGGTCATGGATATTTATGTTTATCTCACGGCTTATCCCGATCTGGATTTTGAATACATCGAGTCTCAGCTCAGGGAGCGGCGGATAGACGTGTTTGAAAAGCGCCTCAGAAAACTCGCCTTTAACTGGTTTTCGTATGACGAGATCGAAATAGACGACCTCGGCGAGTTCATCCTGAGCTCCGGAACCTTCGGGAATCGCGACGTCGGTTTCTTCCTCGACGGAAGCCGAACCGGCCGCTTTTACTGGCTCAAGCAGGTTTTCCTTCCGTACGACACTATGAAAAAACGCTATGTTTACCTTTCAAAGCTCCCGTTTTTACTGCCGTTTTCGTGGGTGCAGTATTGGAGCTCCAGAGTTATAGCGCGCGATATCCGCTTTAAAGAGGGCTATGAATCAAGACGCGACCGAAACGAGCTCGAGGACAGAGACTTTGTGCTCGGCCTTTTCCGCGATCTTAAGCTTGAAAGATAGCTCATTG
The DNA here is from genome assembly GCA_902773155.1 of uncultured Ruminococcus sp. Lineage (GTDB taxonomy): Bacteria > Bacillota > Clostridia > Oscillospirales > Acutalibacteraceae > Ruminococcoides. The sequence goes on along the minus strand of CACYDK010000148.1, from coordinate 6,265 downwards.
GTTATTTTGCATAAAATTGATCCTATAAATTCATCGTTATAACTAAAACTATATTTCTTATTCGGAAATAATTATGTCCTCTTTTTTGATATAATCACTATGAGTAGATTTGTTTTTAGAGAAGTTTTGAGATTTACTAAGGAGGAAACTTTATGAAAAAAAGAGGAACTAAGTTACTTTGCTTTTTTCTTGCTGTTTTGATGGTGTTTTCCTGCGTCGCTGTTCTCGGCCTTACCTCCGCTTTTGCGGCAGGTAGCGTTTATTGCGAGGACGCAGCGGGCTGGGGTACCGTCTACTGCTATATGTGGGGCAGTAGCTCAAAGAACGCCGAGTGGCCGGGCGTCGCTATGACAAAGGGCTCCGACGGCGTGTATTCGTGCGCTGTTGACGGTACTTATGAAAAGGTAATTTTCAACAACAATAACGGCACACAGACCGACGACCTTACCTTCCCCGGAGAGGGTCAGTGCTACAACAACTCCACAGGCTCTTGGTCGGCTCACGGCGGTTCTAACGAGAATCAGGGCAATCCCACTAATCCTTCTGTCGATAATCCGACTACTACAGGCTCCGACAACACGATTTACTGCGCAAATGACGCTAAATGGGGTTCTGTAAACGTGTATATGTGGAACTCCGACAGCGATAAGAACGCTGAATGGCCGGGCGCTAAGATGAAGGATATCGGTGACGGCGTGTGGGAGTACACACCCAGCAAGTCGTTTAAGAATGTTATCTTCAACGAGGGCGGCAACAACCAGACAGCCGACTTAACACGTCCCAGCGATAAAAACTGCTATAACAACAGCACTTCATCGTGGGATGTTTACAGCACAAGCCCGGTAAAAATCACGGACTTTAGCTCCAGCATCCAGTCTCCCGGATATACGAATTGCAGTATCAAGTTCTCCACCACCGCAAAATCCTCCGAGGGAGCTCTTACCTATAAGTATTCTGTAAAGGGCGCGACAGGCGATTCCGTTCTTTCCGAGGGAGCCGCCGCTACCGTGCAGTGGGTTCCTACTGTTGTCGGTAAGTACACGATCACCGTTGACGTAAGCGATACCGCCGGAAACACGAATTCCCGCAGTATGACCTTCGAGATCAACGACCCGTCTAAGCTTGAGACCGCCTTTATCAGCGCGTTTACAAACTCCTTGGGTACAAATACTCAGATAAAGAAGGACAGCAACATCACCTTCACTATGAAAGCCTTGGGCGGACATACAGGAAACGGACTGCTCTTCTATAAGTTTATCGTTACCGATCCCGACGGAAAGGGCAATGTTCCTTACTACACAACCAGCAATGCGTATACTATAACTCCCACTAAGCTCGGAACTTATACGATCGAGGCGTTCGTTCAGAACTCCAACAATGATACTGTAAACGAGACTTACACATATTCCAGCGTTGCGGAAATCAACGAAACTCCCGACGCTACAAACCCCGAGCCGCAGACATCTCCGGCAACCGAGCCCGCTACAAACGATCCTTCGGGCGACCAGCCTACAGGACCCTATCCCACTGATCCCGGCTCCAACCCCGGCGGAGACGTATCGCCGACCAACACTCCTTCAGAAGAGCCGACAGCTACTCCCAACCCGAGCCTCGGCGATGTTAACAAGGACGGCTTTGTAAACGTTACCGACGCTACTCTCATCCAGAAGTATGTCGCTTCTATGGAGCCGAAGAACTTTGATCCCGACTTTGCCGATACTTTCCCGGACGGACGAATCAACATCAAGGACGCTACGGTTATCCAGAAGTATGTCGCGAGAATCATCACATCAATCTAAAACTGTAGGTGAGTAAAATGACAAGTATGAAGAAATTTGTCGCTCTGTTGCTCACGATATTCACGTTTATCTCTATCGGAACTCTTGCGGCTGACGCCGCAGGCTCCGATAGCTCGGTTTCCGAGGCGAAGTCCGTGATTAAGGTTCACTTCAAAAGTGAGGGAAAGGCGCCTTATATCTACTATTGGAACTCGCTCCCCAAGAATATCGAGGTCGAATATCCCGGCAAGCAGATGCAGAAGGAAGCAACACAGGGAGAAAACTGGTATAGCTATACATTTCCCGAGGGGCTGACAAAAATTAACCTTATCTTTACAGATAAGGACGGAAACCAGCTCTCAAGGGAGCTCACCAGAACTACCGGCGAATGGTGGTATTATAACGGCAGATGGCGCAGGAAGGATCCCGCCAAGCCGGACGACGTCAAGGATATCGATTTCCGCGAGGAGAGCATCTATTTTGTAATCACGACGCGCTTCTACGACGGAGATAAATCCAATAACGTTAACTGCTGGGATCATAAGAAGGCCAATAACGGCAGCGACAGCGAATGGAGAGGCGATTTTAAGGGGCTTGCGCAAAAGCTGGACTATATCAAGGCTCTCGGCTTCTCCGCGATTTGGATCACCCCGGTCGTCGAGAACGCCTCAGGCTATGATTACCACGGCTACCACGCTATGGACTATTCAAAGGTCGATCCGCGTTACGAGAGCTCCGATTTTACCTATCAGGACTTGATAGACGCCGCTCACGAAAAGGGGATGAAGATAGTTCAGGACGTTGTATGGAACCATACCGGTAACTTTGGAGAGGGCAATCTCTGCAAGGAATTTACCAAGGATTACAAGGCTGACCTGTCCGTTATCGAGGAAAGTATGATCCCCACAAAGGAGCTTCTGGATGTCGCCGGTGTAAGCACCGCCGAGGAGTACTGGGCGCTTAAACCCGGCCTGCAGTACGATTCAAGACTGCTTTTGATGAAAAACACTCAGATCAAGGCGAACAACACTACCGGATCGGCTCCGGCCAAGGCCGATTATGAAATGGATAAAATGTCCAATTCGGACAAGTACAATGCCAACGATTATTTCCACACAGGCTATTTCCAGAGCCTTAACTGGGACGACTGGACCTGTAAGTATTCGCAGATCGCCGGCGACTGCGTTGATTTGAATACAGAGAATCCGAAGGTCGCCGAATATACGGTCGACGCGTATTCAAAGTATATAGACATGGGCGTCGACGCCTTCAGAGTCGATACCGTGCGTCATATTCCGAGGCTTTCGCTCAATATGATGTACAACAATCAGCTTCTCGACGCCGCCGCTGACAGCGGAAATAAGAATTTCTATATGTTCGGTGAAATCTGTTGCCGTTACTCGCAGACCTGGTACAGAGACCACGCCGAGGAGAGCGTTCCGTTCTATACTTGGGCTGAGTCCTCGGACGAGTGGGCTAACGCCTGGAGCTCGAACACAGACGCTAAATCCGTAAACAACAATATGAACCTCACCTTCGACCACTACGTAAAATACGACAAGACCTCAGGTCAGCCGACCTCGGACAACGCTTTTTTGAATAAGCTTGAGTACCATAATGCTGACTATAGCAAATTCTCCGGAATGAACGCGATCGATTTTACAATGCACTGGTCGTTCGATACCGCAAGCGGGGCTTTCGGAGCTGCTAAGGCCGAGGATAAATACTTTAACGATTCCACATGGAACGTAACATACGTCCAGTCTCACGACTATTCTCCGGATAACTGCCAGAAGGTCGGCTATACAGGCGGAACTACCGCATGGGCTGAGAATATGGATCTGATGTTCACCTTCCGCGGAATTCCGTGTCTCTATTACGGAAACGAGATCGAGTTCGGAAAGGGCAATTTCATTGATAAGGGACTTGAGATACCTCTCGCCACGACCTGCCGCGCATACTACGGCGATAACCTCGAGGGAACAGTTAAGGCTACCGATTTCAGTGAGTACGAGGCGACGGGTAAGGTCGCGGAGACCCTGAACAGTCCGCTCTGCCAGCATCTTGTCAAGCTTAACGCTATCCGCCGCGCTGTTCCGGCTCTCCAGAAGGGTCAGTATACAGTCGACAGCAGCTACGTAACCGGAAATATGGCCTTTATCCGCCGTTACACCGACCAATCGGCTGATATCGATTCGCTCGCTCTTGTAACGATCAGCGGCGGAGCGACATTCAAGAACATTCCAAACGGCAAATATATCGACGCCGTAACGGGAGACGTTCAGACTGTTTCAAACGGTACTCTCACCGTTCCTACGATCTCAAAGGCCGATATGAGAGTTTACGTTTGCTGCGATTCGAATTTTACCGGTATCGACGGCGCGATAGGCGGAACCAGCTCGTTTTTTAAGAAAAGTGATTCTGAATAATAGAGGAGTTACCTATTTGCAGTAATTTCCTGTCAAATGAAAAAGGAGGACAGAAATGTCCTCCTTTTTGTATTTTTTTATCTCCTTTGGCAATAATAATAACATCATAAACAGGAGGTAAGATTTATGACATCAAAAGAACTAATGTATGTCGAGGACGCTCTCGGCCACGAGCAGTATTTTAAGACCGGGTTTGCCGAAACAGCCGGACAGATCAAAGATAACGATCTCAAAAGCTTCGCTCAGCAGCTGTCGCAGCGTCACAGCGAAATTTTCAACAGCTTCTACAATTTACTTTAAGGAGAAAACTATGGACGACAGAAACTTAATGGAAAACCTTCTTATCCTCGAAAAGGGCGCGTGCGATCTCTTTATGCACGGCACTATCGAATCACCGACGCCAAAGGTGAGGGAAACCTTCAAAAAATCCCTCAGCGAATCTCTCTGTATGCAGGACTCGATCTACTCAAAAATGCAGCAGAAGGGCTGGTATCCGACCGAACAGGTCGAGCAGAACAAGATCAGCAACGTAAAACAGAAATTCAGCTCAGCGTCAAATTAGCAAAACGAAAACCGGCTCATAACGAGCCGGTTTGTTTTATAAATCTCATACAAGCTTTGCGTTTTTTCAAAACTTTAATTATATTTCTATTATTTCAAAGCCTCAATAAGCTTTTCGGTCTTGTCGGTTTTTTCCCATTTAACCGGTAAATCCTCTCTGCCCATATGTCCGTAAGCGGCCACCGGGAGGTAGGAAGTATTGGTGAGGTCGAGCTCTCTGATGATCGAGCTGGGTCGGCAGTCGAATACCTTCTTGACCGCCTCGGCGAGCTTGTCGTCAGAGTATTTTCCGGTTCCGAACGAGTCCACCATAATAGATACCGGCTTTGCTACGCCTATAGCGTAGGCTAGCTGAACCTCGCATTTGTCCGCGAGACCCGCCGCTACGATGTTCTTGGCGATATATCTGCTGTAGTAAGCCGCGCTGCGGTCGACCTTTGTCGGGTCCTTGCCGCTGAAGGCTCCGCCGCCGTGACGCGAGAAGCCGCCGTAGGTGTCTACGATGATCTTTCGTCCTGTAAGTCCGCTGTCGCCGACCGGTCCGCCGATAACAAAACGTCCCGTGGGATTAATGTATATTTTTGTGTCATTAAAGAGCTCCGCAGGTATGACGGGTGTTATGACATATTTCTTGATATCGGCGCGTATCTGCTCGAGCGTGACGTGCTCGTCGTGCTGAGTCGATACAACGACCGCGTCGATCCTTACGGGCTTGTCGTCGTCGTATTCGACAGTGACCTGAGTTTTGCCGTCGGGTCTAAGGTAGGGGAGAGTCCCGTCCTTTCTGACCTTGGTGAGCTGCTTGGAGAGCTTGTGCGCGAGCGAAATCGGAAGCGGCATAAGCTCGGGAGTTTCGTTGCAGGCGTAGCCGAACATCATTCCCTGATCTCCGGCGCCGATTTGATTGTCGGCGTCGTTTTCGCCGTCCTTAAGCTCGAGGGCTTCGTTAACTCCCATTGCGATATCAGGGCTCTGCGAGTCTATAGAGGTCAGCACAGCGCAGGTGTTGCCGTTAAAGCCGCAGCCCGGATTATCGTAGCCGATCCCGTTGATAACCTCGCGGGCGATTCCCGCTATGTCAACGTAGCATTCGGTGGATATTTCGCCCATAACGTGAACCATACCCGTCGTTACCGTGGTTTCGCAGGCGACGTGAGCGTTTTTATCCTGCTGTAGAATAGCGTCCAGCACCGCGTCGGAAATCTGGTCGCAAACCTTATCCGGATGTCCCTCGGTTACGCTTTCCGAGGTGAATAAATGCTTTGCCATAGTATTACTCCTTAAAATTATTCTAAAAAAGAAAAAATCACCGTTTGACCGAACGGTGACAAATGTACTCATCTTTCGGTAATTACCGCAGGAATTAGCACCTTGCTTACGCAGGTTGCCGGACGTCACAGGGCCTGTACCCTCGGTCGCTCTTGATAAGCTTTTATATACTTTACGATATTATAGCGGAAGCGTCGAAATATGTCAAGTGTTTATTATTATTCAGGC
>CACYDK010000147.1 GCA_902773155.1 uncultured Ruminococcus sp. | reverse complement strand
TTGTTTTCCACCGACCCGATATAGTATATGTCGGCTACCGCTGCCGAGCATACCGGCAATGAAGGGCGAGATCAGCGGAAGGCCGGTGAAATCCATATGCTTAACGCCGTTGAAAACTACGGTCTTGCTGTCCTCGGTGTTATCGGTAACATACTCGTTGACGTAGGGATAACCCTTCTCGTTCTCATACCGTTCTCTGTCATTATAGTCTGTTTCCTTTGTAAAATCAAGGACAGGAACGGGATAAGGCTCGGAATAATACACATTTTTGCCGTTTTTAAATGCGACGGTCTCGCCGAGCATAGTGCCGTCAAGGTCAATAACAGCGTCCGCACGACAGCATCATCCTCTTAAAAAGACGAAACCGGCTCAAGCTGAGCCGGTCTGTTTTACAATTGCGCAAAAAGCAGGTGAGAGGGGAGGTCTTTAAGCTCCAGCTTTTCGTCCTCATTTACGAGCGTTCCGCTGATCGTGCCGAAAACCGCGTTCATTCTCTCACATTTGCAGGCGAGAACCCCCGCGTCAGTTTTTTTCGGTGTAAAAACTATGCTGTCTGTTCCGTCCGGAGACGTAAAGCTCCACTCGCTTTCGGGGTTTTTCTCGTCGCCGCTTACGGCAAGACGGCCGAATTTATAAAGCTTGTCGCCGATGAAGTAGCAGTTTTCGCTTCCTTTGGCGTTATTTCCCAGCCTTGAAGCGAGGTTAACGGCGATTTTTCTGCCGCCGGTATAAGCGAGCCCCGACAGGAACTGCGCCTTCTGCCTTCTCGGAAAGGAGTACCGGCTCCAGTCGAGATATACCGGACAGCAAAGGTCGCTGAGGTTATAGTCCGTGCCTCCTAAGCGGATAACGCCCGAGGCCGAGAACTTCGGAGCAAAGCGTTTTAGATAAAAGCTTTTCGGCGAGGCGTCGAACGGCGCGATCGTGTTCATACTCTCGCCCGAGGTCTTTTTTACGAGCACCTTTACAAAAAGGTTTTTGTAGTTGTTGAAATCTATGAAATCGCACTTGATATACCGCCCCTCAAAGGTGTTTGTGAGGGTGAGAGCTATCCTTTTATCTTTATATGAAAACTCGCCCAGTGTGCCGGACTCGGGTAGAACGGGCATATCCAGCAGGAACTTTCGGTTTACGCTGTCGCTGTAAATCTCGCCGCGCGCATAGTCGCAGAGCATAAGCCTAACAGTCAGCTCCAGTCCGGCGGTCTCAACCGCGAGGTAGAATCCGATTTTTCCGTCGGTGATATAGTAGCAGTCCTTTTCGGTCAGCTTTATCTTCTGCGGATAATCGTTTTTATTGTATTCAAAAAGCGGAAACCTCGACCATCCGCCGAAGGTTATTTCCCCTTTATCGTTAAAAATTTTTTTGGTTTTCTCTATGGTTTTCTGCAATTTATCACATCCTGTCGTCAGAGATTAACCATTATAACCCAAGAGGTATTGACCGGGCAAGAAAATTAACAAAACTGTAAAATAGTTATATGACGGTTTGTAGAGTCATACATTTTATGGTGAGGTGAGAGCGTTGAGGTTTGTCAAAATGCTGGTTTCAGCGGTTGTCGCCGCGGTTATAATGACCTCCTGTACGCAGTCCGCTGAGAATATTGCCGATATTATCCGGATGAAAAAATGGTCGGCAACGCTCCAAAGCGGAAGCAGCGCGGAGCTTTTCTTTAAGGATGATACCGCCGTTTTTAGGATAAAAAGTTTCGATAAAAAGGCCGACGTAAGGCTCAGGGGGCTCGGAACCATAGATAGTAAGCGGATATTGATTTTTAACAAATCCGACGGTCAGCCCTATTTTTTTGACTACAGCCTGAAAAATAACAGGCTTAAGCTCGGCTATAACGGCGGAAATATCACGCTTAACGGAAATTGACATAATCCCGGTTAAGTATTATACTTAGTACGACGCCGCAAAGCTTACGGTGTCGCTCTAATTATTATGTGACCGATCGGTGATATTATGTCAAAAAAGAAAGCCGCTCCCGCGGCAAAATACCGAGTAAAAAACGCCCTGGTAAACTATTATCTGGTATTGATGTTTACCTTGTTTCCGCTGTTTTTTACACAGCAGTATTCAAACATACGCCACGATAAGCTCTATTTGTTTATCGTGCTTTCTCTTATGCTGATTTTCGGCGAGGGTATAGTTCTGCTTGTGAGCCTTTCCGACAGGGAAAGGAATCCCGAGCCCGGAAAAAAGCCATGGTACCGGGAGCTTGGCGCGACTGATATCGCCTTCGGCGCGCTGGTGCTGTGCTATGTGATATCGACCGTTTTTTCGGGTTATCCGCTGGACAGCCTTACCGGAAATCAGGGGCGAAACAACGGCCTTCTCCTGATGATTATCTATTTCCTGATTTATATTATCATATCGCGGTCGTTTGTGTTCAAGGACTATGTTTTCGCGGCCTTTGCTGTGTGCTCATCGGCGGTTTTTCTGCTGGCCGCGCTTAATTTCTTCTATATCGACCCGCTGTCGATGTTCAGCGGCTATTCAGATAAAATCGTGAACGATTTCATCTCCACTATCGGTAACAAGAACATTATGTCGTGCTACTGCTGCCTCAGCGTCTCGCTGTTTTTTATGCTGTTCATCAACACCGCGGGACCGCTCAGATATCTTTATCTTACGGCTTCGGGGCTGGGCTTTTCGGCCATGCTCTGCGCCGACAGCGAGAGCGGTATTCTCGGGCTCTCGGCGGCGGCAGCGTTCGCTTTGATTCTGTATTCTAAAAACAGCTCCAAGCTTCGCGACCTCTTTGTTTCTCTTTCGGTGATGCTGATTTTCGCTAAGCTTTTCGGGCTGTTCGCGCTCGTTTTCGGAGGCGGCTCAAAGGAGCTCGGCGCGATCCAAAGATTTTTTGTGTACGATCCGCTGTCCTTTATACTGCTCGGAGTATTTGCTTTTTCCGCTTTGCTGTGCCTTCGCTTCGGCGGCTCGACCTTGCCAAAGGCTTTTACTGTTGTAATCGTTTCGGCGGTCGCTTTTACGGTTCTGGTAGTTCTTGGAGCGTTTGTGTATTTCACCTTTATCGACGCCGAAACGCCGCTTGACGGCGCTATGTCATACTTCCGTTTTTCGGATAAATGGGGTACGCACAGAGGCTATATTTGGCGCAAATCCGCCGAGATATTCGCTGGGTCCGATATAAAAAGCATGCTGTTCGGAAGCGGCCCCGACACACTGTATTCGCAGTTCTCTCCGTATTTCGGAGAGCTAAAGAGGCTCTACGGTGACAGCTCTACAAACTGTGCTCACAACGAGCTTTTGAACTACCTTGTGACCACGGGAGTTTTAGGATTGGGAGCGTATATCGCGCTGTTCTCGTCCGCGCTGGTAAGGGCTGTAAGGTCGAAAAAAGCCCTTGCCGCAGTATTCGCTGTGCCGGTGTTCTCCTATCTTGCTCAGAGCGTGGTAAATATCGCCACCCCGATAACAACCCCCTTGCTGTTTATTATGCTGGCGCTGTCCTTAAGCTGCGCAAAAAAAGAATGACCTTTTCCTGTACGCCTGCCCCGTTTTTGGAGCAGGCGTATAGTTTTTTCGCGCGGGAATACGCACATTTTGAACTAAAAGTATATACGAATTTTATTGATATCCGGATTAAGCTGTGATATAATGATACGGAATAATGTGTAATATGCTACTATGGGAGGAATGGGCTTGGTTATACTCGGTATCGACCCCGGATACGCGATCGTCGGCTGGGGACTGGTGGATTTTGATCAGAATTCCTTTAAGCCGCTCCGCTACGGTGCGGTCACTACGGAAGCGGATACCGACTTCAACACAAGACTGTCTATTATTTACGACGACGTCAATTCCATAATGACAGCCTTTAAGCCCGAGGCTATGGCCATCGAGCGGCTCTATTTTACAACAAACCAGAAAACCGCGATAATGGTGGCCGAGGCGAGAGGCGTTATACTCCTCGCCGCAAGGAAGAACAATATTCCCATTTTTGAGTACACGCCGCTTCAGGTCAAAACTGCCGTCACAGGCTACGGCAAAGCAAAAAAGCCGCAGGTCATGGAGATGACCCGGAGGCTCCTTAAGCTTCCGGAGGTTCCGAAGCCCGACGATACCGCCGACGCGCTGGCAATTGCCCTGACGCACTGTCAGTCGGCCGGCAGCGAGCTTCGCAGAAAACTCATCAGAGAGGGGGATTCCTGATGTATTACAGCCTCAGAGGAGAGATCATTCATCTCGGCCCAGGTACCGCGGTTGTAGAATGCGGCGGAGTCGGCTACAGATGTCAGACCACAATGAATACTCAGAAGCGTCTCAGCCTAGGGACCGAGGCAAGACTCTTTACGTACCTGAGCGTTCGCGAGGACGCTATGGAGTTGTTTGGATTCTATTCCGAGGAGGAGCTCGGAGCCTTCAAGTCGCTCATAAGCGTCAGCGGAGTAGGCCCCAAGGTCGGTCTCGCGATACTCTCGGCTCTGACTCCTCAGCAGATTTCCCTCGCGATAGCCTCCGGAGATATAAAGACCATAACCCTGGCTCAGGGAGTAGGAAAAAAGCTCGCCCAGCGTATCGTGCTCGAGCTAAAAGATAAGTTCAACGCCGGAATATCCGCTTCGGTCGATTTCGGACAGCCCGTCGCCGCGGCTCCTTCCGGAAATATCGCGAAGGCCACAGAGGCTCTGTCAGTGCTCGGCTACAGCGCTTCCGACGTCGCTCCCTTTATCTCCACCCTCGACGGCTCGCTTCCCGTCGAAAAGCTCATCGGCGAAACCCTGAAGCTTATGGGCAGAAAGTAATGACACGGTGAAAAAATGAGTATTGAATTTTCAGATGAATTTGATTTTGAAAACAGAATAGTTGACAATACCGAGCTTCCAGGCGATGTTCCCGAGGGCGAAAATCCGCTTAGGCCAAAAACCCTCGACGATTACATCGGGCAGGAAACCGTTAAGGAAAATCTCAGAATTTTCATAGACGCCGCAAAACAGCGCGGCGAAACCCTCGATCATGTGCTTCTCTACGGCCCTCCGGGACTGGGAAAGACCACCCTCTCCGCCATTATCGCTAACGAGCTGGGTGTAAGCGTCCGCATAACCTCGGGACCCGCGATCGAGAAGCCCGGAGATCTCGCCTCAATTCTTACGAATCTTAATCAGGGCGACGTTCTCTTTGTGGACGAGATCCACCGCCTCAGCAGGGCCGTAGAGGAAATCCTCTACCCCTCGATGGAGGATTTTGCTATAGACATAATCACCGGAAAGGGGCAGATGGCCGCTTCGTACCACCTGCCGCTTCCGAAGTTTACGCTCGTCGGAGCTACCACCAGAGCCGGACAGCTCACCGCTCCGTTACGCGATCGTTTCGGCGTAGTGCTCAGGCTTGAGCTCTACACGCCGGAGGAGCTCTCGAGGATAGTTATGCGAAGCGCCGGAATCCTCGGCGTGGAGATCGAGCCCGACGGCGCGCTCGAGATCGCCTCGCGCTCACGAGGTACGCCGCGAATCGCGAACCGCCTGTTAAAGCGTGTGCGCGACTTCGCTCAGGTTATGTCAGACGGAGTTATCACCGTCGAAACTGCCCGTACCGCGCTTGAGAGGCTCGGCGTGGATGAGATAGGTCTCGACAGCAACGACCGAAGAATGTTGAAGGCTATAGTCAATTTCTATAACGGAGGTCCCGTAGGGCTCGAGACTCTTGCCGCCGCTATAGGCGAGGAGGCCGTGACGATAGAGGACGTATACGAGCCCTATCTTCTGCAAATCGGCTTTTTGAGCCGAACACCGCGCGGACGGTGCATCACCGCCGCCGCGTGCGAGCACCTGGGGCTGAACTTCCCCTCGGGAACAAGAGCTCAGGCTCAGCCGAGCCTGTTTAACGACTGATAAAGGATGATAAAATGAGAGTATCAGAAAGCTGGAAGGATTATGAGCTGATCGACTGCTCCGACGGCGAACGCTTAGAGCGTTGGGGTAAGATCATCCTTATCCGACCCGACCCTCAGGTTATCTGGAGCACGGGAAAGAAAAATCCGCTTTGGAGAAACGCTCACGCCAGATATCACCGCAGCAATAAGGGCGGCGGAAGCTGGGAAATGTACAAAAAGGTTCCCGACAGCTGGAGCATAGCCTTTAAAGAGCTCACCTTCAACGTAAAGCCGATGGGCTTTAAGCACACCGGAGTTTTTCCCGAGCAGGCTGTAAACTGGGAATGGGCTTCTGAAAAAATAAAAAACGAAAAACGACCGATAAATGTGCTCAACCTGTTTGGCTATACCGGCTGCGCCACGCTTTCGTGTATGAGCGCCGGAGCTGAGGTTTGTCACGTTGACGCCAGCAAGGGAATGGTAAACTGGGCGCGTGAGAACTCGCGCTCCTCAGGTATCGCCGACCGTCCGGTGCGCTGGATCGTGGACGACTGCGTCAAGTTTGTGCGCCGCGAGATCCGCCGCGGCAGAAGATACGACGGCATTATTATGGACCCGCCCTCATACGGCAGAGGTCCCGGCGGAGAGGTCTGGAAGATAGAAAACGAGCTTAATTCTTTATTAGAATTATGTTTGAACGTTTTCTCTGACGATCCGCTGTTTCTTATTCTTAATTCTTACACGACGGGGCTTTCTCCCGCCGTTATGGAATATTTATTGAACGTCCGGCTCAAACCCGCCCTCGGCGGAAGGGTAAGCTGCGACGAAATAGGACTGAGGGTCAGCGAGTCGGGACTCTGCCTGCCCTGCGGTTCTACGGTAATTTGGGAGAAATAAATGAGTTTTATATCGGCTGAAAATATCAAATTTTCATACGACGACAGCGAGAAAACAGTTCTCAATGGCGTCAGCCTAAAAATAGAAGAGGGCGAGTTTTTGGCTCTTTTGGGTCACAACGGCTGCGGTAAATCGACTATGGCCAAGACCCTTAACGCCATGCTGCTACCCACAGAGGGCACTGTCTGGGTTGAGAATATGGACACAAAGGACGAGAGTCTTGTGTTTGAGATTCGCCGCAACGTAGGCCTTGTGCTCCAGAATCCCGACAACCAGCTCGTGGCGAGCGTGATCGAGGAGGACGTGGCCTTCGGCCCCGAAAACCTCGGCATTCCGCCCGAGGAGATCAGGGAGCGCGTCGATGAGTCGCTCAAGGCGGTTGATATGTACGAATACCGAACCCACGCGCCCTACAAGCTCTCCGGAGGACAGAAGCAGAGAGTCGCCATCGCGGGTATCCTCGCGATGAGGCCGCGGTGTATCGTGTTCGACGAGCCCACCGCTATGCTCGACCCTAACGGAAGGGAAGAGGTGCTCAATACCATCGACGCTTTAAAAAAGCGCGGGATCACTATCGTTCTGATCACCCACTATATGGACGAGGCGGTTCTCGCCGACAGGGTGATCGTAATGGACAACGGCAAGATCCTGCTCGAGGGAAAGCCGCGCGAGGTGTTCTCAAATGTGCCGCTTTTAAAAAAGCACAGCCTCGATGTTCCCCAGGCCACGGAGCTCGCTTATAAGCTTATGGGCGCGGGACTCAAGGTGTCAAAAATGCCGCTCAATACCGACGAGTGCGTAAGGCTTCTCGAGGAGGTGTTGGGATGAGTATCATCGAGACTAAAAACCTCAGCTTTACATACGGCGTAGGCACCCCGTTCGAGAAAACCGCCGTAGACGATCTCAGCGTGAGCGTTAACGAGGGCGAGGTCATAGGCCTCATCGGCCACACCGGCTCAGGAAAAAGCACCTTTGTGCAGATGTTGAACGGCCTTATAAAGCCAACCTCCGGCGAGGTACTGCTCGACGGGATCAATATATGGGATAAGCCTAAGGAAATCAGAAAGATCCGATTCAGAGTCGGAATGGTTTTTCAGTATCCCGAGTATCAGCTCTTTGAGGAAACGGTCCGCAAGGACATCGCCTTCGGAGCTATAAATAAAGGGCTCTCAGGCGACGAGCTCGAAGCTACGGTCAGAAAGTCCGCGAGATTCACAGGGCTTTCAGAAGACCTACTTGAGAAAAGCCCGTTCGACCTTTCGGGCGGCGAAAAGCGCCGCGCCGCCATAGCCGGCGTCATCGCAATGGATCCCGATGTACTGGTGCTCGACGAGCCCACGGCGGGACTGGACCCGATGGGCAGGGATCTGCTACTTTCGCAGATAATCCAGTACCATCAAGAAAGAAAAAACACCGTCTTTTTCGTCTCTCACAGTATGGAGGATATCGCTCGCGTGGCCGATAGGGTCATGGTAATGAACCGCGCTAAGCTCGTTATGTTCGACACGCCGCGAAACGTTTTCGCCAGAGTTGATGAGCTGCACGAGATCGGCCTCAGAGTTCCTCAGATCACCCGCATTATGACGGGCTTAAGAGAAAAGGGGCACCGATTCTCCGAGGGTATCCTTACGGTCGAGCAAGCCTTTGACGAAATAGTCGACCGTCTAAAAAGGGAGGGCAAGATATGATTCGCGACGTTGCTCTCGGACAGTATATTCCCGGTAACGGGATCGTCCACAGAACCGACCCCAGAGTAAAGATTTTACTGCTGATCGCATTTATTGTATTTATTTTCTGCTCCTTTAGCTTTGTTTCGCTCGGCATTGTTACGGCGGCAGTAGCGGTAATAATCTTACTCTCCGACGTGAGCCTTAAGCTCTATTTGAAGAGCCTCAAGGTGATAATCGTTATAGTTTTAATAACATCTCTGCTCAATTTGTTTTACGGCACGGGCGATCCGATCTTCAAATGGGGATTTATCTCGGTCACGATGGCCGGCGTCTACCGCGCGATATTCGTTAGCGTGAGAATCATCCTGCTCATTCTGATAAGCTCCTGCCTGACATTCACTACCTCGCCCACAGACCTCACCGACGCCATAGAGCGGCTGATGAAGCCCCTAAAGGTTTTCCATATCAAGGTTCATGAAATCGCGATGATGATGACTATCGCGCTGAGATTTGTGCCGACTCTCCTCGAGGAAACCGACAAGATAATGTCGGCTCAGAAGGCGAGAGGAGCCGATATGGAATCCGGCGGAATAATAAAAAAGATCAAGGCTATGACCCCGGTGCTCATCCCTCTGTTCGTTTCGGCCTTCAGGCGCGCCTATGAGCTCGCAATGGCTATGGAGTGCCGCTGTTATCACGGCGGACAGGGAAGAACAAGAATGAAGACGCTCCATATGAAGGGCTCCGATTGCGTCGGGATAATCTACGCGGCCGTTGTGCTCGCGGGAATAGTTTTGGGTAATATTTTCTTTACGGCGGTAATATGAGAAATTTTCTGCTGACAATTCAATACGACGGCAGAGGCTTTTGCGGCTGGCAGATCCAGAAAAACGGCGTTACGGTTCAGGAGGTCCTCCAAAACGCGCTCTCCGAGGTTCTCGGCGAGTACAGCGACCTCAAGGGCTGCAGCCGTACCGATAGCGGAGTTCACGCTAATATGTACTGCGTAAGCGTAAAAACCGATCATCCGATCCCTGCCGAAAGGCTAAAGCCCGCGATAAACCGCTATCTGCCGATGTCGGTTGTTTGTCTGGACAGCCGCGAGGTTAGCCCGGATTTCCACGCCCGCTACGACTGTAGGGGCAAGCAGTACATATACAAGATATGGAACAGCGATACGCGCAATCCTTTTCTTGACGGTTACGCGCTCTACTATCGCTACAACATCGACGTTGACGTCCTGAACCGCGCGGCTCAGGCCTACGTCGGCGCTCACGATTTTACGTCCTTCT
Organism: uncultured Ruminococcus sp.; assembly: GCA_902773155.1. Classification (GTDB taxonomy): domain Bacteria; phylum Bacillota; class Clostridia; order Oscillospirales; family Acutalibacteraceae; genus Ruminococcoides. The sequence goes on along the minus strand of CACYDK010000147.1, from coordinate 2,529 downwards.
GTACAAGGGACGAGCGCGAGCAAAAGAATATGGTAAGAACCGTGAGGCAGTTTAAGGTCGAGCGCGAGGAAAACCTCGTGACGATGACCGTCGAGGCCGACGGATTTCTGTATAATATGGTTAGAATAATGGTCGGGACCCTGCTCGAAATATGCCAGGGCAGACTCAGCCCCGATTCGATCGGAGCGATAATCGAAGGAAAAAACAGGGAGCTCGCCGGGGCTACGGCTCCAGCCTGCGGGCTTTATCTTAACAAGGTGTATTATTGATTTGGAGATTGTATGAAAAGACAAAAGGGCGGACGCTACAGCGTTCGCAACGTTGAAAAAAGAAAGAAAAGGAAACGCGAGGTCATAAGCTACGAGGACGTTCCGCTCGAGGAATATAACGACGAACGAACCGAGATATCTAAGTCCGCCGTTAAGAAAATCATAATCGTAGCGGCGATCATCGTCGTGCTGGGACTCGTGGTTTTCGCCGTAGCCAACAGCGACAACCTGACCCCCGAGAAAATCGGAAACTGGTTTAAATACGAGCTTTTCGGCTCGCACGATAACGGATATCCCGCGAAGCTTATCGGAACCTCCGTAAACGACGGAAACTTTCTGTGCGACGGGGACCTTACCTATGTTTCCGACACTTCCTACGAATGCTTAAGCTCCTCCGGAAATGAGATCGGATACAACCAGCATAAATTCGCAAAGCCAGTTCTTAAAACCGCCGGCGACAGGGTGTTGATATACAACCTCGGCGGAAACGGCTACGTCACCGGAACAAAAAAGGAGCTCGACAAGGTCAGGGAGATGGACAACTACATCATCTCCGGCGACTTGAACTCCCGCGGTTATACAGCTCTTGTAACTCAGACCGACGGATATCTGTCCAAGCTGTTTGTATATAACAGCGACCGCGAGCAGGTCTATACATATTCTTTCGCAGAGCTTTATGTCAATTCAGTAGCGATCAACGACGCCGGAACCGGCTGCGTGGTCTGCGGAGTCACCGGCGATAAGGGAAGCCTTCTCTGCGTAGCGTACGTGCTGGATTTTTCCGAGGAAAAGCCCGTAGCTACATACTCGCTCGACGACAATATGATCTATGATATTGAGTATCTCAGTTCTAAGAACGTCTGTATCGTCGGTTCGTCCGCGTCCTACGTCCTCAATATAGGAGCCGCAAAGCTTACCCCGGTCGAGTATAGCCGTATGGAGCTTACAGCCTATGATATCGACCCCGATACCGACGCTTTCGCGCTCTCGCTCTCACGAAGCGGCGACGGAAGAAAATGCTCGATCCAGTACATTAACCGCGACGGCGAGATTATGAGCGTAAACGATACCGACTACGCGATTACCTCGATGAGTCTGTACAAGAACCGTGTGGCGGCGCTTGATTCCACGGATTGCCTGATGTTCGATATCAACGGCGAGGAGCTCGGCAAAGCCGACGCGGGGGTAGGAGCGAAATCCGTAAGGCTTTCGGGTACCGACAACGCGTATGTTTTAGGTATAAACGAGATCCGCCAGATCTCCGGCTTTGATTATAAGGAATAAGTATGATACTTGATATAATAATGGTTGCGATTGTCGCGCTTTTGACCTTTATCGGAATCAAGCGCGGAATAGCCAGAACTCTTTACAATCTTGTAAGCGTCGCGGCGGCCGGCTTTTTAGCCTATATTCTGAGCAAGGCGGCCGCAGATTGGATATTCCGCACGATGATCGCGTCCTCGGTTGAAAAGAGTATAGAGAGCTCGGCGGGTTCTGTAGCCGAATCTGTTGAAGGAGTTGCCGACACGGTGCCGGACGCTATCACAGGACTGCTTAACTTCTTCGGAATATCTCAGAAATCTTTACAGAGCTCGATCGACTCAGCGGCTCAGTCCTCCTCCAAAACTGTCTCGGCCGCTGTCAATTCCGCTCTCGGCCCCGTGATAACCGCGGTGCTCAGCGTGGTTTTGCTTGTGATGATATTTGTGCTTCTCATACTTCTTTTCAAGCTTCTTTCAAGGTTTGTTCTGAAGCTCTTTGAGCTTCCGGTGATAAAGGGCGCCAACGCGGTACTCGGCGGAGTGCTCGGTTTTTTGGAGGGCTTTATCCTCTGCGTTATCGGGGTAATGGTACTCAGGATCGTTCTTCCGTTTTCGTCCGAGCCGTTCATTTCGCGCGAGCTTATCGATTCGTCGCTTCTTTTCCGCCAGCTCTACGATTTTGAGTTGATTAGCGGTATAGCAGACGCGGTCGCTTTGGGAGCGAATACCGCCGAAACCGCGCCGACAGCTCCGACAGAGACTGTCGCCGCGCTCAGATAAATTTGGGATGGGGTTTATATGATTAAGAATTTTAAAGCTAAGGATTTACTGACAATTCCGAACCTGTTGTCGATTCTCAGGATTTTGCTCATAGCGCCGTTTGTATATTTCTTTCTTGTTCAGAACTATATAGCGGCGGCGGTAATACTCATAGTATCGGGGCTTTCGGACGCCTGCGACGGCTTCATCGCCCGAACCTTCAACCAGATTACCGATGT
>CACYDK010000146.1 GCA_902773155.1 uncultured Ruminococcus sp. | reverse complement strand
TCTTGCGCGTATTTCTCGCTGTCGACTGGATTTTCCGTATGCTGACCGGTGAGCTTGAGCGTATCGCCGATACACTCTCTGCCCATTGTCGTGTCGTGAGTCTGAACGCCTGTATTCGAGGAAAAAATTACGCAGTAATCCTTGCCGGACTGTAAACCGCCCTTGAGATCTTTTGAAGTATCAAGCATTGCAAGGTCGTAGGAATAGATGTTGTCGGAAACCTTTTGGCAGGCCTCCTTTTTGCTCTGCCACGCGAAGAACGAAGCATTGCCTATCTCCCAGATATGGCAATAAATCTTTTCGTAATTCTTAAAGCCCGAAGCGTCAAAATAAATCAAATCATCGGATGGGGTATACTCCGGCACAGGCTCTACAGGAGGATCTCCGGGCCATTGGCCATTCTTGCAAACTTCATTGTTCGCCGCAGCCTCTTCGCGAGTCTTGTAGGATCCATACTCGCCGTTGCCGTAGTAGTAAAGCCAAACGCCGCAGTAAGATAATCTGCCGCTTAACTCGTTAACCTGTACGCTGTGGGGATCACATACGTAAATCATATTATCGGCAGAGGTGGTTTCAATATTTCCGGTCTGAACAGTAGCTGTATAAACGGGACTGGTCCTATCTTCGCCGCCGTCAACTAAGTTGTTCCATATGAGATATTCAACGTTCTTCGGGACCCTAGCTACGAAGATATTTTTATCCTCCGGGACAGTCTCCTTTATTGTGTAGCCCGGCCAACCATTGATGTTTGTATTAATTGCTTCTTCCCGGCAGTTGTAGTCGCCGTCCCACCAATAGATACCGGCTGAACAGGATTCAAGACTCTTGCCGTCGTAGGTGTCGTTGAATTCATTTCTCCAACTGTCAGGCATATAGAAATAATAGGTGTTGGTGTCCGCGTCAGCCGGAACGGCATCAGTGATAACAGTTCTGTGTACAGCGTCGCCGGCGTTAGCGGACGCGGAGATTGCGGCAGAAGCAAGCACGCAAGCCGCAAGTCCGATGCTTAAAATTTTCTTGATCATTTTTTCCTCCTTTATCAATTAAGTAACATTTTTGGGCAGGCTGACGGAAAATATGCAAGCAAGTTGCGTGCCCGGCCACAAGGCGTGAATTAATCAGTGCTTACTTAAACAATAATTTTCACATTTTTATTTTATCACACTTTGATTGTCATTGTCATTTGATTTGTTTCACAAAGTATGATTCACAGAATTGTGCAACCTGTACAAGACCTGTTTTACTTTTTTACAATAAAAAGCGCCCGCTGATTTTTACAAAAAGCGGCCGCATTTACATATGATTATTATTCTGATTCAGAATTATACTTTCCCGGTCAAGCTGACCTTTATGGGATTTGAGCTCAACGCAGGGATGATTTTTTCGGTCAGATCCTTGGTTTTGAGTCGGATCGAGCTGGTGTTAACGCAAGGATGACAGCCGAAATACTCCTCCTTCAAAACGTCCTCGTCAATTACCAGCTGAACGCGTTTATCACTATCGTTCATAAGCCCGAGAACCGAAACGCTTCCCGGATAAAGGTCGAGCATTTCCTTCATGTATGTCTCGTCCGCGAACGAAAGGCGACTGATACCCATTTGCTTTGAGAGCTCCTTCGTCTTGAAGGGCTTATCTCCGGGCATTATCAGCAGGTAGAAGCTTGTTTTTTGGCGGTTGCACAGAAAGAGATTTTTGCAGATATGAACGTTTAATACGGCGTCGATCTTCTCGCAGGCCTCCATTGTAGTTGCCGGTTCGTCGGGATGATCCGTGCGTTCGAATTCGATGTTCAGTCTGTCAAGAAACTCGTAAGAGCGTATTTCCCTTTCTTGCCGACCTGTTAAGTCAGCCGGAGAGCCCTTTAATAATTCCATAATAACTCCTTAATACTCTGTTTTAAGCGTATCGACCTTGTATTTTTCCTTAAACTCCTGCTCGTCCTTTTTTGAACGAATGAGCATAACCTCGGTAAAATGTCCGTCACGCTTGTCCCTGAAGCCCGCGACCTTTTCACCGGTACAGATCGATGACCGTATTACGGCGTACTGCTTTTCGGGATCGAAGGCAGGAACCTCAAACCGGCCTTTTGAAAGCTTTTTCTTCATATTCCGCTCCCAAAAAGGTTATTCCGTCTTCCACGGATCGTAAGAGCCGGTTTCGAGGATATCGGCGATACGCTCGCAAGCGTGGCCGTCGCCGTAGGGATTGCAGGAATGCGACATTTTGTTATAGGACTCCTCATTCTCAAGAAGCTCCTTGAAGCTCTGATAGATGGTTTCCTCGTCGGTGCCAACTAAGCGGAGCGTGCCGGCGTCTACGCCCTCGGGACGCTCGGTTGTATCTCTCATAACGAGAACCGGTACGCCGTAGCTCGGGCATTCCTCCTGAATTCCGCCGGAATCTGTGAGACAAAGGTAGCTTCTGGCCTCAAAATTATGGCAATCGAACACTTCGATGGGCTCTATAATGTGGATGCGCTCACATCCGCTGAGCTCCTCTTCGGCCGCCTGACGAACAGCAGGGTTCATATGAATGGGATATACCGCCTTGCAGTCGGGATGTTCGTCGAGCACACGGCGAATCGCACGGAACATATGGTGCATCGGCTCTCCGAGATTTTCGCGTCTGTGCGCGGTAATGAAAATCAGCTTGTCATCCCCTACCCAATCAAGCTCGGGATGGGTATAATCCTCGCGTACGGTGTGCTGCATTGCGTCTATAACAGTGTTTCCGGTTATAAAAATCGTACTCTTGTCCTTGCCCTCCCTGATAAGATGCTCTGCAGCGAGGCTAGTGGGAGCAAAGTTAAACTGCGACACGATTCCTACAGCCTGTCTGTTAAACTCCTCGGGGTAAGGCGAGTAAATATTATATGTGCGCAGTCCGGCCTCAACGTGACCAACAGGGATCTGCAGATAGAAGCATGCGAGAGCTGTAACGAAGGTTGTGCTGGTATCTCCGTGGACAAGCACAACATCAGGCTTT
>CACYDK010000145.1 GCA_902773155.1 uncultured Ruminococcus sp. | reverse complement strand
TGGTAAAAGCTATTGTAGGCGCCAACTGGGGCGACGAAGGTAAGGGAAAGATTACCGATGTTTTGGCTAACGACAGCGACGTTGTAGTTCGCTTTCAGGGCGGAGCTAACGCGGGTCACACTATAATCAACAACTACGGAAAATTCGCCCTTCACCAGTTACCAAGCGGCGTTTTTCATCAGAATATAGTTAACGTAATCGGCAACGGCGTTGCGTTCAGCGTAGAAAATTTTGTAAAAGAGATGAAAGAGCTCGAGGATAGGGGCGTGCCTAAGCCTCAGGTTCTTATTTCCGACAGAGCTCAGATCGTAATGCCGTATCACGTGACCTTTGACTGCTACGAGGAGGAGCGCCTCGGTAAGAACTCCTTCGGTTCCACAAAAAGCGGGATCGCGCCCTTCTATTCAGATAAATACAGCAAGATCGGCTTCCAGATTAACGAGCTTTACGACGACGTGGACAGCCTCAAGGAGAAAATAGCCCACGCTGTTGAGCTCAAAAACGCAAGCCTCAGGGGACTTTACAACAAGCCTGAAATCAGCGTGGAAGAGATTTTTAACAAGCTTATGGAGTACAAGGAGCTTCTCGCTCCTTATGTGGGAGATTCCTTCCGGTTTATGAGAAAGGCAGTTTCCGAGGGCAAAAACATTCTTCTCGAGGGACAGCTCGGTTCATTAAAGGATACTGATTTCGGCATCTATCCCATGGTTACTTCCTCCAACACTATCGCCGGATACGGCGCGGTCGGAGCGGGAATCCCTCCCTATGAGATCAAAGAAGTCATTACCGTGGTCAAAGCTTATTCGTCCGCAGTAGGCGCGGGAGAGTTTGTCTCCGAAATCTTCGGCGAGGAGGCCGAAAAGCTCAGGAATTGCGGCGGAGACGGCGGCGAGTACGGCGCCACAACAGGCAGACCTAGACGTATGGGATGGCTCGATCTTGTCGCAAGTCGTTACGGCTGTCAGGTTCAGGGCGCTACAACCGTAGCGTTTACCGTAATCGACGCTCTCGGATATCTCGACGAGATCCCCGTATGCGTAGCTTATGAGCTCGACGGTGAGATCATCGACTATTTCCCGAGCACGACTAAGCTCAAACGCTGTAAGCCGGTTCTTAAGAGATTAAAGGGCTGGAAGTGCGATGTTACGGGTATTAAGAAATACGAGGATCTGCCTAAGGAATGCCGCGATTATATTGAGTTTGCCGAAAAGGAAATCGGCGTGCATATCGGTATCGTCAGCAACGGTCCGTCCAGAGAGGATATTATTTACAGATAAGGGGTGATTAAATGAACACTGTTAACGAGAAAATCTTGGTTCTCGATTTCGGCGGACAGTATAATCAGCTGATAGCCCGCCGCGTTCGTGATAACAACGTGTTTGCCGAGATTAAGCCCTATACCGTTCCTCTCGACGAGATAAAAGACGGAAACTACAAAGGAATAATCTTTACCGGCGGTCCTAATTCGGTATATGATCCCGAGTCTCCGCATTATGATAAGGCGATTCTTGATTTAGGCGTTCCGGTTCTCGGAATCTGTTACGGTTGTCAGCTAATCAGTTTTATGCGCGGCGGTGTTGTTCAGACCGCCGAATCCGGCGAATACGGTAAAATCGATATAGAGGTTGACAGTAACGACAGCGTACTTTTTAGAGATATTCCCGACAGCGTTGTATGGATGAGCCACACAGACAGGATCTCCGAGGTTCCGGAGGGCTTCATAGTTTCGGCTCACAGCGATAACTGTCCTGTAGCCGCTATGGAAAACCGCGCCGAAAATATTTACGCCGTTCAGTTTCATCCGGAGGTTACTCACACTGAGTACGGAAAAAAACTCCTCTCAAACTTTATCTTTGACGTCTGCGGATGCAAGGGCGATTGGGAGATGGAGAGCTTTATCGACAACACAGTAAAGTCTCTTCGTGAAAAAATAGGAGATAAGAGGGTCGTTTTGGGACTCTCCGGAGGAGTCGATTCCTCTGTAGCGGCCGCGCTTCTCAGCAAGGCGGTCGGTAATCATCTGACCTGTGTATTTGTAGACCAGGGTCTTATGCGCAAGGACGAGGGCGATTTTGTAGAAAAAACCTTCACAAGTCTTTTTGATATGAAATTTGTCCGCGTCAACTGCTCAAATGAATTCCTCTCAAAGCTTAAGGGAGTAATCGATCCCGAGGATAAGCGCAGGGTTATCGGCACAGAATTCTATAAAGTTTTCTGGGAAAAGGTAAGGGAAGAATCCGAGGGCGGATTCTTTGCCCAGGGCACGATCTATCCCGACTGCATCGAGAGCGGAAAAGGAGAGGCCGACAAGATAAAAACACATCATAACCGAGTAAAAATGCCGGATGATATAAAGTTTGACGGCGTTATCGAACCTCTTAAGGACTTGTTCAAGGACGAGGTCAGAAGGGTAGGAGAGTTGCTCGGAATCCCAAGGGAGCTTGTATGGAGACAGCCGTTCCCGGGTCCGGGTCTCGGAGTAAGAATCATCGGCGAGATCACAAAGGAGAAAATACAAATTCTCCAGGAAGCGGACGCTGTTTTCCGCGAAGAGATTAAGAAAAGCGGAATCGAAAGCGAGCTCAGCCAGTATTTTGCCGTTTTACCCGACGTAAGGACGGTCGGAGTTATGGGCGACCACAGAACCTACGAGCATCTTGTTGCGATCCGAGCTGTGACGACCGACGACTTTATGACAGCGGACTTCGCGAGGATTCCTTATGATATCCTAGCTTCGGTTTCAAACCGCATCATAAATGAGTGTCCCCACGTAAACAGGGTCGTTTACGATCTCACCTCAAAGCCCCCGGGAACGGTGGAATGGGAATAAATTTCTAATTTAGAATTATAAATCACAGCCGTCAAGTGGGATAATCTCCAGCTTGGCGGCTTTTTGTGGATTCTGCAAGTAAAAATATCTGCGACTATTTGTAAAATATACTTGACATAATGATAACGATATGATAC
>CACYDK010000144.1 GCA_902773155.1 uncultured Ruminococcus sp. | reverse complement strand
TTTCGAGCACGTCGTCTCCCTTCCTTACAATTTCTCTTAACGCCATTAAATCGTCTCCTTTTAGAGATCAGTATTAGAAAGAAAGCACATTCATATCTATGTATACGCTTACATTCTTATTTTCTTTATTAGAATTAAACTTAATTACCGTATCCGACAACAGCTTTCTGAAACGCCTGTCGTTGCGGCATTTTATTATTATTTTATATCTGTATTTATTGCTTATTTTCGCGACCGACGCCGGAGAAGGCCCCAGAAGCCTGAGCGGGATATCGCTGTAGCCGGACTTTGCTTCCTCTATAAAGCTCTCCATAAATCTTGAGGCGGAACGAATTACAGCCGGATGGCTGTCGGACACAAATCCCGCCATACAAATATCGGCAAAGGGCGGATATAGCATAGCTCTTCGTATTTCGATCTCGCTCCGATAGAATTTCTCGTAATCCTGAGAAGCGGCTATTGATATCACGTTGTTCTCGGGTGTATTAGTCTGAATGATCGCTATTCCCTTTTGGTCGCCTCGTCCGCTTCGCCCGACGACCTGAGTCAAAAGCGCGAACGAACGCTCATAACTGCGGTAATCATCGGCGTAGAGCATTGAGTCGGGATTGAGTACCCCTACAAGCGTGACCTTGGGAAAATTAAGTCCCTTCGCAACCATCTGCGTTCCGATAAGAATATCGTAATCTCCGTCCGCAAAAGCCCCGAGAAGTCTTTCGTGAGAGCTTTTTCTCATTGTTGAGTCGGCGTCCAGCCTAAGAACCCGCGCGGTCGGAAGCAGCTCCGAGAGCTCCTGCTCGACCTTCTGAGTCCCGATCCCGCCAAAGCGAAGCTTTTTGCTGTGGCAGTTAGGACACTCCGAAAGAAAATCTACGGAATATCCGCAATAGTGGCACATAAGCTTATGGTTCGCGCTGTGATAAGTCAGTGAAATCGAGCAGTGCGGACAAGTAACTGTTTCTTTACACGAGGTGCAATATGCGAAGGTGTTATGCCCGCGTCTGTTGAGAAGCAAAATGCTCTGATTACCCTTGTCTATATTCTCCTCAAGGCAGGCTACAAGGTCGGACGAAAAGGCCGAGGTATTGCCCATCATCCTCTCCTCGTTCATATCAACGATCCTAACAGTTGGGAGGATCGCGTTGCCGTAGCGTTTTTTGAGCTTATTAAAAGAATACCTGCCGTTTTGGGCGTGGTAATAGGTCTCGATATCAGGAGTCGCCGATGAGAGAAGCAGAAGAGCCTTGTGCTCGTTTACGCGGTATTTTGCAACCTCTCTGGCGTGATAGCGCGGATTGCTCTCGGATTTATAGGTATGCTCCTGTTCCTCGTCGATAATAATGAGTCCGATGTCGGAAAACGGCGCAAAAACCGCGCTTCGGGTACCGACGGCGATTTTAGCCAGACCTCGCTTTACACGCTTGTACTCGTCCAGGCGCTCGCCGAGCGACAGTCCGCTGTGAAACACAGCTACGTCGTCGCCGAATTTCGACTTAAAAATCCCAATAAACTGCGGAGTAAGGGCGATTTCGGGCACCATAACTATAATGCCCCTGTCGTCCTTGATTACACTCTCGATAAGCTTAATAAATACTGAGGTCTTGCCCGAGCCGGTTATTCCGTAGAGCAGACTGACCCTGGGCTCGCCGCTCCTGTATTCTGAGAGCAGATTCTCGTAGGAGGTCTGCTGTTCATCGGTTAGAACAACAATATTATTTTCTTTTGAGGAATTATTATCAACTGTGCGAAGAACCTCGTCCTCGTAATAATAAGCAAGGTTTTTCTTTACAAGATTGTCTATTACCGAGGTAGTGACTCCTGTATAGTAGCAGATTTCCTTTACGGACGCGGAGCCCACTGTTTGAAGCAGCTCAAGAGCCTGATTCTGCTTTGGGCTTAGCTTTCCGTCAAAATCGGCGTCGTCTATAACGGCTACCATCTTCATCACGGCGTCTCCGACCCTGCGAAACGCCTCGTCGCTCTTTCTTAAAACTCCTCTTTCGGCAAGCTCCTTAAAAACGGACTCGGTAAAACCAAGAGCCTCGCACAGCTCGTCAGATTTTACAGGCTTTTTCAGAGCGGAGAGATAGTCGTAGATCTGCTTTTCATCTATTGACAGTTCGTCTGAAGAAACGCCCCTGACCGCGGAATACATAGTGGTTATACGGTAATTTATCCCTGCGGGCAACATAGCCTTTACCGCGTCATAGTAGGTGCAGAAATACCTCTCCTTCATAAACGCGGCAAGTCCGGCCATCTCGGGAGTCAAAACAGGCTCCGGATCAAGCACGGCGATGATCGGCTTGAGCCCGTCTGTATCGCCGTTTTTCAGACACATGATCATACCCTGTCTCTTTCGGTTGCCGTTGCCGAACGGTACCAGAACTCTTTTGCCGACTTCAGTTTCTGAACTCAAAACTTCAGGAACGCTGTAGTCGAATATTTTATCAAAGGAATAGACGGTGTTTTCAACCGCCACCCCGACGATAAAATCAGTCTTCATATTCGGGTTCAACGATTCCGATTTTGTGGTTTTTGATCTCGTCGATCGCCAAGAGGACAGCCTTGTCGTCGGTGATCACTCCCTCGTCCTCGAACTCCTGAGTAATCTGTCTGGCTCTTTTGGCTACTCCGATAACAAGCGCGTAACGGCTGGCCTTTCCTGCAAATAAATCATCAACATTTACTCTTTTCATTTTGATTTCTCCTTTATTTATTGTTATTAAAATCGTTAAAGAAATTATTATCTCTCATCACATCCGCTTTATCCGGAAAGATAATAGCGCAGATAATATACAGGATGAATCCCGTACCGGCAAAACAGATGAGAATGGCCCAGATCACCCTGACAAGAGTTACGTCCATATTAAAATACTCGGACAAACCTCCGCAAACTCCGGCGATCACCTTGTTGTAACTTGTTTTGTAAAGCTTTTTGTTATTCATTGTTGTCCTCTAAAATCGAAACAATCTCTTCGACTGCGCGTGAAACATCATCGTTAAGTACCGTATGAGCGTATTTGTCGATGTACTTCTTCTCCTCCTCAACGGCACAAAGGCGCTTTTGGATTGTTTCCTCGTCCTCAGTGTTTCTGCCTCTGAGTCTGCGCTCAAGCTCCTCGAAGGAGGGCGGAATTATGAAAATACTGAGGCAGTCGGGACGTTTTTTCATAACCTGCATACCGCCCTGAACCTCGATCTCAAGAAAAACGTTGTAGCCTTGATCGAGCATTCTGTTGATCGGCTCCTCTGGCGTTCCGTAATAATTATCGCAGTACTGAGCGTATTCGAGGAAGCTGTCCTCGGCTATCATCTGCTCAAACTTTTCCTTGGAGACGAAATAGTAATTAACGCCGTCAATCTCGCCCTCACGCGGAGCACGCGTCGTGCAGGAAACCGAAAGACGTATGTCGCCGCGCTTCAACAGCTCCTTCATGATAGTGCCCTTACCTACTCCGGAATAACCGGTGTATACGACAAGCTTACCTTTTTTCATAGCTTTCCCCTTCCCTAATCTTCCTCGGTACGATTTCCGATCGCCTCGGGTGAAAGCGCCGAAAGCACGATGTGATCGCTGTCCATTACTATCACGGACTTGCATTTTCGCCCACAGGTAGCGTCGACAGCAAGCCCCTTAGCCTTTGCCTCCTGAGCCATTCGCTTAACCGGAGCGGCGTCGGGAGATACTACTGCGACGATTTTAAGAGAGGAAACCATATTTCCATATCCAATGTTTATAAGCTTCATAATCCACCTTACTCGATATTTTGGATCTGTTCGCGAATCTTTTCGATTTCGTTCTTGATCCTCACTACAGTCTGAGCTATTTCGGCGTCCTTGACCTTTGAGCCGATCGTGTTTGCCTCGCGGTTCATTTCCTGAATCAGGAAGTCCATACTTCTTCCGACGGGCTCGTCTGAATTCAAATAGGTGTTGAGCTGTTCAAAATGACTTCTGAGACGAACCGTCTCCTCGTCAACGGCGATTTTGTCGGCGTAAACAGCTACCTCGGTTATAACCCTCTGCTCATCATAGTCGTTTGAGCCCAAAAGCTCCTCTATCCTCTCTCTTAAACGAGCTTCATACTCCTTAAGAGTCTGAGGCGAACGCTTTTCGACCTCCGCGACATAAGACATTATATTCTCAGCGCGCTGTAATACATCAGCCTTGAGTCTCTCGCCCTCTGCCCTGCGCATTGCAAGGAAGGCTTCCAGAGCCTTATCAAGCGCCTGTACGACGTCGTTCCACACCATCTCCTCATCCTCGGGAGTTTTTCTTACCGTGAGGACATCGGGATAGCGGGCTATATCGTAAGCTGTAACTGTATTGGGAACAGAGTATTCTTGTGAAATCTCCGAAAGAGCATTTACATAGCCCTCGGCGAGGTTATGATTGATCTCAACCTGCGCCGGGGTGTTTTCCGGCTCGCTTAGACTCAGAAAAACATCGATCTTACCACGGGACACCTTGGAGGTGATATAGGATTTCAGCTTTTCCTCGAGGAAGCTGTAGCCTCGGGTGATGCGGCAGGAGAACTCGGTATAGCGGTGATTAACGCTTTTAACCTCGAGGGTCAGGCTCCGGCCGTTAATCTCGCCTTCAAAACGACCGAAACCGGTCATCGAATTTATCATCGTTTTCATTCCTTTCGTTTGTAAACTTTTTTCCTGTATCATTCTATCACTACCTAAAGATATTTACAATGGTTTTGTAACCAATTTGTAACCTATTTTTATGGACATAACGCGTTAAAAAGAATTTGAATCGAAAGCAGGTATAAAGTTGCATTTTTTATTTATGTATGCTACAATATGAGCGAAATTATATACAAAGGAATGATTATATGTCAGGACATAATAAATGGAGTACCATTAAACAGAAAAAGGGCAAAAACGACGCGGCAAGAGCTAAAGTTTTCACCAAAATCGGACGTGAGCTTATGGTTGCCGTTAAAGAGGGCGGCTCGGCCGATCCTTCGGTCAACTCGAAGCTTCGCGACGTTATCGCTAAGGCAAAGGCCGCAAACGTTCCCAACGACAACATAGACCGTATCATCAAGAAGGCCGCAGGAGACGGAGACACAAACAACTTCGAATCCGTTACATACGAGGGCTACGGTCCTAACGGAATCGCCGTAATCGTTGAGGCTCTTACAGATAACCGCAACCGCACGGCCGGTGAGGTAAGACATTATTTCGATAAATTCGGCGGAAATATGGGCACTCAGGGCTGCGTTACCTTTATGTTCGAGAAAAAGGGCGTGCTGATCATTGAGCGCGAGGAGCTCGAGGCCGACGAGGACAAGGTTATGGAGGACGCTCTCGAGGCCGGAGCTTCGGATTTTGAGGCTGACGACGATATTTTCACGATCTACACTGAGCCGGGTGATTTCTCCGAGGTTCGCGACGCTATTGCCGCTCTCGGTTACGAGTTCGCTTCCGCTGAGATCGAGATGGTTCCGAACACATACACTAAACTCGACAGCGATGAAGCTAAAGAGAATATGCAGAAAATGCTCGATATGTTCGAGGACAACGACGATATCCAGAACGTTTACCATAACTGGGAAGATTGATTTAGAGATAAAGAAATGAAAAGGCTTAAGAGCAGTACAAGGATTTTCATTACTGCCGCACTGACGGCAGCGATGGTTTGTGCGCTCTTAAGCCTTTGCTTTATTCCAGCATTTAGCATTTCTAAGGATAGATTCACAGTATGCGACAAAAGCGGAATATACATTTGCGAATCCGGCTCTGACTATGTTAACGTAAGGGAGGTTTATCCCGAAAGCTCAGGCTACACATATAGTACTGACGGCAGAATCATAGCCCTGTGCATATTCTCCGGCGATGTATATATCATCAAAAACTCAACCGAACAGGATTTGCTGAGAATCGTTGATATTTACCGAGGCGGCAAGCTTATCAAAAGCGTAAAGCTGGCAGGCTTGAGGCTTAACTCAAAAACAATGATGGCAGCTGATTCAAAGGGCAATATCTACACAATTGACGCCGATAGCTATTTGAGAGTATTCGACAGAGCAGGCCGAGAGTTGTATAAAAGCGAGCGCAAGTATTATAACATAATTCCTTTTGAGAATTATCCTCTCTGCGTCGGCGCAGACGGGCTATATTTCCCGGGAAACAACAGCGAGAAGAAAATATCCGGAGCAACTCCTTCCGGAGCTGTTCGCAGGGTTTCCGACAGCTTTATATCCGACGACGCGCAGGATATCTACAACATTTACACAGGCGAAAGGTTCGCCGGTACAGGATCCGGCGCGGCCGTATGCGGCAAATACCTTGTCGTAGCGTTTGGGAACGAGCTAAGAGCCTATAACAAAAGCACAGGTAATTACTCAGCTCGCTACGAGGCTAAAAGCGGATTTGACTACATAGGGAGTTATAAGGACAAGGTCGTGCTGTTTGATTTCGAAGGCAACGTCTCGGAAATAATCGGAGAAAAGGACTTTTCCGAATCAAACGAGGAAGCTAAAAGTCCGTCTACCGAAAATGAAGAGGACAAAACTCAGGCGGTAGGCCTTGATTTTGGAGAATACAAGGCGTCTGGAAAATACATATATTTACCTCCGTCTATCAAAAACTCTACCTTCCACAAAAACATAAGTCACCCGGGCTACGACGCGTATTTTTCAGGAAGCCCGCAGAGCGGAGCCGGTACCGGGCGTACAGTAACGTTTAAACGCGAAAACGAAGCCCGCAAATTTATTTTCGTCGTAGTCGGAGACATAACGGGCGAGGGAAATGTCAACACGATGGATATTACCAAGCTCACAGATATACTTTTGAAACAGAAGAAGCTCAAAGGGGCGTTCAGACTGGCCGCCGATATTAACTCTGACGGCAGGATAAGCAACGCAGATTTGGTGCTTATGGCGCAAAAATACAAGGGAATAGGCTAAGAAAGCGCGCATAAACTAAGGGCAGGCTCAAGGCCTGCCCTAAAATAATGTTATTTGATCTTAGCGAGGAAAGCTCTAACTCTGTCGTTGTCGGGATTGTCGATTACCTTTTCGGGAGCACCCTGCTCGACGATATAGCCCTCGTCCATAAAAATCACTCTGTCGGAAACATTGCGAGCAAATTCGATCTCGTGGGTAACGATCACCATCGTCATTTTCTCCGCAGCCAAGTCTCTCAAGACTCTCAGTATTTCCGAGGTAAGCTCCGGATCGAGCGCAGAGGTCGGCTCGTCAAAGAAAAGAAGCTTAGGATTCATAGCGAGCGCCCGCGCTATAGCGACGCGCTGCTGCTGACCGCCTGAAAGCTGAGAGGGATAATAATCAAACTTATCCTCGATCCCCATCTGTTTGAGAAGCGCCATGGCTTCCTTTTCGACCTCTTCCTTATCGCGCTTCTGCACGTGAACCGGTGCATCGGTTATATTCTTAAGCACGGTATAATGCGGAAAGAGATTAAAATTCTGGAATACCAGCCCAAAATAATTCTGGATCCGCTTTAGATCCTTTTTGGGAGCGTATACCGACTTTCCGTTGACATCGGTAGCTGCGTTTTCTCCGCAGTAAATGAGCGAGCCCGAATCCATAGTCTCGAGCATTGTAGCGCATCTGAGAAGAGTGGACTTTCCGCTTCCGGAAGGGCCGAGAATCGACACCACCTCTCCCTCGGCTACGGAGATACTGATATCCTTGAGAACCTCGAGGTCACCGAAAGATTTCTTGATGTTTTTTATCTCAAGTAAATTCATAGCAACCTCCTTATTCGTAGCGCTTTGCGCGTTTTTCGATCTTACCCATTACGAAGGATACGACGAAATTGAAGATATAGTAGAAAAGTCCTGCTACAAACAGCGGCATAATATTACTCTGCTGAGCCGAAAGCTCCTTCGCGATTTTAAACATATCTATATACGCGATAGCGAAGGCAAGCGAAGTGTCCTTTACAAGCGTGATGATCTCGTTTGTAACAGGCGGGAGAGTATGGCGTACCATCTGAGGAAATACGATCTTTATGAAGGTCTGAGATTTTGAATAGCCAAGCACCTTAGCCGCTTCGTGATGCCCCTTTGGAACAGCCTCGATACCGCTGCGGTAGATTTCGGCAAAATATGCCGCATAGTTCAGCGCGAAACCGATAATCGCCGCATAGGTTCTGTATTCGCTGGAAAGAGAAATCTTAAAAATGTAATAAGGCGCGAAATATACTACCAAAAGCTGCAGCATTAGCGGAGTACCGCGCATTATTGATATATAAAATTTAGTGATAAGCTCGATCACCTTGAATCTCGACCTGCGAGCAAAGCAGACGAGAAGTCCCAGTGGCATCGAAAACAGTATCGTACAACCAAAAAGCAGAAGCGAAGCCCACATTCCGTTAGATAGCTGATACACTACTCCCATAAACCAGTTCACATCCGATCCGGATATCCCGGAGCAGGACGCGAAAAGCGCGGGAACTAACAACGCGGCAAAAACGAAAACCGCTATAACCGGTCTTTTTTTCATAGAATCACCTTTAACAAAAGTGCCGCAGACCGTCTGCGGCACTTAACACATTAAATTATTTGCCGAGACAAACAGCGTCCTGAAGCTCGTATTTTTCAGCAAGCTCAGTAAACTTTCCGCTCTCAACTACCTTATCAAGAGCACCCTCAACGGTGTCCTTAAGCTCGGTATTGCCCTTCTTAAAGCCGATACCGTACTGCTCTGTGGAAATGATGTCGCTGAGCTGAGTATACTTATCAGCGTTGTTCTTGATGTTGTAAGATGCTACACCGATATCCATACATACGGCGTCAACAGAACCGGCGTCAAGATTCATAAGAGCGTTGTTGTAATCGGCGAGCTTCTGGAGCTCCTTGAAGGAAGCGCAGAGCTTCTTGTTGGCGTCTGTAGCGTCCTCGCCGGTCAAAGCCTCGAGAGCTGAGGAATCGTCCTGAACCGCAACTACCTTGCCCTTAAGGTCGCCGAGTGACTTAATATCGGAGCCCTTCTTAACAACTACTACCTGTGAATTGTCGACATAAGGCTTTGAGAAGGTGTAATCGTCCTCTCTTCCCTGGATCGTGAAGCCGTTCCAGATACAGTCGATTGTTCCGGAGTTGAGCTCCATATCCTTGCTGTTCCAGTCGATGGGCTGCTTAACAAGCTCCCAGCCGAGCTCCTTACAAACCGCTTCGGCAACCTCGAGGTCGAAGCCTGTGTATTCACCGTTGTCGTCCTTGTAGCCGTAGGGCGGGAATTCGGAATCGAAGCCTACAACGAGCTTTTTGGACTCTGAGCCGCATCCTGCGAGAAGCATCGGAACAGCTGTAATAATCATAACAACTGCTAAAATAATAGCTAAAGCTTTTTTCATAATCTTTCTCCTCTATTGATTTTTTTAATAATAAATAACCGCTTGATCAACGATTATTTACAAAAGCACATCAATTTTAGCATATCACTATACTAAAGTCAACTATATTTTATAAATTGGTATTGAAGTTGAGGGATATTTTTGATATTATCTATTTGTGTCATGCAGAATTTAGGCAACACCGAAAGGGAAACATATGCTACCTACGTTCAAATTATTTTCAATTGAATTCAGCGTATACGGGCTTTTAGCCGCTACAGGGCTAATATTGATGGGACTTCTCGCCTATTGGCTCGGTAAAGATAGAATAAAGCTTCGCGATATCATCATAGGAGAGCTCACGGCGCTGCTCGGAGCCTTTATCGGAGCTCATCTGCTTTTCGCTTTTACAAATTCAGCGGAAATATCACAAAGCTTTTCGGATTTCTTTTCCGGAAAAAGCGATTTCGGCGCTCTTATTAATGATCTCGGTATTTATGCAGGCGGAATGGTTTTTTACGGCGGACTGATATTCGGATTGATTTTCGGAGCTATCTACTGCAAAATCCGAAGAATTGAGCTGTCGGCCTTCAGCGACTGCTTTGCGGTCGGCATACCGCTGTTTCATTTTTTTGGAAGGATGGGTTGTTTTTTCAGCGGATGCTGTTACGGGATCGAAAGTCCCATAGGCTTCACATTTCACGACGCAATCGTTCACAGCGCCAACGGAGTTCAAAGATTTCCGGTTCAGCTTCTGGAAAGCTTTTTGAATCTCATTATTTTTTCTGTTTTGATATTATTTTTCCAAAAAGGAATATTTAAAGGCAAGCTAATTTTAATCTATCTGATTCTATACAGCGTCGTGCGTTTTTCAGACGAGTTCCTGCGGGGAGACGAGTACAGGGAAATCTACTTTGGACTAAGTCTGAGCCAATGGATAAGTATTGTTTTATTGGCTGTATCATTGATTATATTTCTTATTTCGAATAAAAAGTCCGCGTATGATTTTAAATCGAAGTATAATTCTTAATTAGAATTATATGTATCTTCTTGAATGTTATTATAGCCATTGTAAAAGGAATGGGTGATACAATGAAAAAATGTGAATACTGCGCCAAGGAAATAAGCTATTTTGATCAGTACTGCTCTGAGGAATGTCAGCGAAAGGCTGTAAGATTTTATGACCTGAGAGAAAAGTACACCAAGATTTTCTCGATAATAAACGCTGTATGTGTTTTCGCGATCCCGGTAGGAATCTTCATACTCTCCTTTTCGATGGATACAGGCTTTACGATGATATCGTTCGCGACGTTGATTCTGGGAATAACGGTAACTCTTCTACCCTTCCCCGTTGAAAATATGATAAGCTCGATGAAAATCAAAAAAGCTGTAAATGTTACCAAG
>CACYDK010000143.1 GCA_902773155.1 uncultured Ruminococcus sp. | reverse complement strand
ATCAACGCCGCTATGAAGGCTGCTGCTTCCGACAGCTATGGCTACAACGAGGATCCGATCGTATCCTCCGACATCATCGGTATGACATACGGCTCGCTCTTTGACGCTACACAGACAATGGTAGCCAAGATCGCTGACGACCTCTATGAGGTACAGGTAGTTTCCTGGTACGACAACGAGAACAGCTACACAAGCCAGATGGTTAGAACAATCAAGTACTTCGCAGAGTTAGGCTGATTATTCGACCAAGATTTGCTGATTGATAATTGAAAGCCGGGAGGACAGGCTCTCATACGAGAGCTTGTTTTCCCGGCTTCTTTTTGTATTCTCCGCGCAGTTTTCTGCCGCGCAGAAACGTGCGATGTATAGCGAAATTCGCGCAAGGCGCGCCTTTCTTATCCGGACACCCGAAACGCAAAGCGGCCGGGCAGCTCAGGTTTTTGACCTGTCTGCCCGGCTGTGATGTTTTTTAATTGAGCTTAATTAACTATGTCGATCATCAAAACTCCTGTCCGCTTTCGGAGGGTACGGACATATCGTCGGTCTGGCTTGAGGCGCCGTCGTTGAAGATCATCATATCGTAATCGGAGGGGATCACGCAGAAATATCTGCCGGAATCATCCTTCTCCATAGCTACTCCCGGCCAAGCGGCGTTCTGCTGGATAGGATCGGAGTTGTTCTTCCAGAGATAGATGTGAGGAGTACCCCAGCCCTGGTTGTTCGCGAAGTATACGAGGGTTCCGTTTACGGGCTCCGGCTGAGCGTCTGTAGGCGTCTCGGCGGGAGCGTCCGTCGGGGTCTCGGTCGGAGCGGCTGTCGGCGCCTCTGTCGGGGTTTCCGCAGGAGCGGCTGTGGGAGCCTCGGTCGGGGCGGCTATGGGAGCTGTCTCGGGAGCTTCTGTCGGAGCAGGAGAGGTCGGATCGGCGGCCGGAGCATTGCCGTAGGGCTTGCCGACGCTCGCGCTGTCGTTCATCTTGATGAGGTATTTGGAGATATATGTAGCGTCCTTGATAGTGATCTTGCCGTTTTTGTCGACGTCGGCGAGGGTAGTGCCGATATCGGAGAGAGTTGAGAGGCTGGCAAGGTGCTTCTGGATTGCGGTCACATCGGCTACGGTGATATCGCCGTCGTGGTTAGCGTCGCCGTAAACCTCTGTTGTCTGAGGCTCGTCTGTGGGAGCGTTTGTAGGAGCATTTGTGGGCGCCTGTGTATCGGTGTCTGTGGGCGCGTCTGTGGGAGCCTGAGTAGGAGCGTTTGTAGGAGCGTCTGTCGGAGCGTCTGTGGGAGCGTCTGTAGGCGCTTCTGTAGGAGCGTTTGTGGGAGCGTTTGTAGGAGGCTCTGTGGGGGGCTCTGTGGGAGTGACCGTGCCGCCGACTACGGCGTTCTTTACCGGGGTGGGCGTTACGGACTCGAAGCTCTGCTTATCAACGGCAATTACCATTGAGTAGGCGGGAACGGTAAAGCTGCCGCTGGTCTCGCCGAGTTTTTTGAGTCCGGCGGAGGTTCCGTTGGCGAGGATCACCCAGTTTGTGCCGTCGTTGAAGGAGTGATTGATCTGGTTACCGGAGCCG
Organism: uncultured Ruminococcus sp.; assembly: GCA_902773155.1. Classification (GTDB taxonomy): domain Bacteria; phylum Bacillota; class Clostridia; order Oscillospirales; family Acutalibacteraceae; genus Ruminococcoides. Next base: position 14,924 of record CACYDK010000143.1, on the reverse strand, counting down.
TTCGCGATTACCGCGAGCTTCTTCCACTCGCCGCTCTTGTTGTTGTTCCAGATGGCGGCGTAGGTTGTGGAGCTGTCGCCTGTTGTACAGTTGTAGTTGTTTTTCGAGCTGGTTGTATTATCGCGCAGAGGTGAGAAGCAGGCGCGGATCTGGCGGGTGCCCTTATAGAAGTTTACGATATCGGCGTTGCTCTGAACCCAGCTCCAGTCGATCATATTTGTCGTAGCGGCCGACTTGTAGCTGTTTTCGTCGTTGTCCTTTGAGCGTCCCATTTCCTCACCGGCAAGCATAAAGGTTATACCCTGAGCCATATTCATAATTCCGCCGGCAAGACGGTTCTGAGCGGCAAACTTGTCGGTGCGGTTGCGGAAACCGCTCTTTACGCCCTGTGAGCAGGCGATTCTGTCCCAAAGAGTCTGGTTATCGTGACACGAGGTGTAGGAAACCGTCTGAGACGGCGCCTTTGAAGTCCACTGATAGTTGGCGGCGTTGTGAGTGCCGACGGTGTTTCCGAGCATACCCTCCTTGAGCTCCTTGGCTGAGGAGGCGCTGCCCTGGATAAAGCCCTTGCCGTCGAGAGCAAAGACGGAGCCCTTTACGGCGTCGCGGATACCGTCGTTAAAGATGGCGACTCTTTCGTTTAAGTTCGGCGACTGGAAGCGGTCGGCCTCGTGGAAGGTCTGGCCTGTGCAGGTTTTTGAAGGATAGTTGCAGGAGCCGCCTGTCCAGCCCTCGCCCCAGATAGTGAGTCTCGGGTCGACCTTGTCCATCTCTGCGCGGAGAAGATTCATCGTCTCGCAGTCGTGGATTCCCATAAGGTCGAAGCGGAAGCCGTCGATATGATACTCGTTGACCCAGTACATACAGGAATCGATGAGGAATTTTCTGAACATTTTGTGCTCGGAGGCGGTCTCGTTTCCGCAGCCGGAGCCGTCGGAATACTTACCGTTGGCCATCATACGGAAATAGTAGTTGGGAACGGTTTTCTCAAAGCTGGAGTCCGTTGCCGAGAACATGTGGTTATAAACAACGTCCATTACAACCGAGAAGCCGGCGTTGTGGAGCGCCTGGATCATCTGCTTACATTCCTTGATACGAACGTTACCGTCGTTGGGGTTTGAGGAATAGGAGCCCTCGGGAACGTTGTAGTTGACGGGATCGTAGCCCCAGTTGAACTGGTCGGCCGAGCCTGCCTCGTCGATGGAGCCGAAATCATAGAAGGGAGTGATCTGTACCGTAGTTACTCCGAGGCTCTTTAAGTAGTTGAGCATGGTGGGGTTTTTGCCGTTGTTGCTGAGCGTGGTGTTCTGCTCGGTAAAGGCGAGGTATTTGCCGCGGTTCTTGGAGGAAACTCCGGACTTTGTGTCCCAAGAGAAGTCCTTTACGTGAACCTCCCAGACGTAGGAGTCTGTGCTCTTTTGGGGAACCACGTGAGCGTCGCTTTCCCAGCCGCTCGGGTTTGTGCTCTTGAGGTCTACGACCTGAGAGCGCTTACCGTTGACGCCGGTAGCTACGGAGTAGATATCCTGAGTCTCGTTTGTTTTCTGGTTTTGTCCGAGAACGTTGGGGGTCGTGACGGTGTAGGTGTAGAACTTGTTCTTGATGTCCTCGTTTACGTCCACCGACCAAACGCCCTTTGCGCCCTTGGTCATATTAACTGTCTTGAGCTTGTTTCCGCCGTTGCCCTCGTTGTAAAGATTGAGAGTAACCGAGGTCGCCTTAGGAGACCATACCTTGAAGGTGGTTTTCTGCGGAGTATAGGTAAAGCCGAGGTCATTGCCGTCGTAGCCGAACTGGTTGTCCAGCTGCTGACAGGCGCTTGTATAGCTGTTATCCGCCGCTGTGGGCTCCTTGTCGAGCGGCGCGGCGCCGGCTGTCCAGGCTGCCGAGGCTACAAGCACGCCCGAAAGCAGAACGGACAGGATTTTCTTAGGTATTTTTTTCATTTCAAAACCTCCTTAATTTTCACGATACATTTTAACACTTTTTGCCGTGGTTGTCTATAGGTAATACCGACTAATTCAGGCGGCCGAACAGCCCGTCCTTTTTGTCATTCGACGGGTTTTTCCTTTGTCAGATATTCGATATTCCGCTCGATTACGTCCTTGCTCCGGCCGAAATCGCCCCCGCGGTTGCGGTAATCGAACATCGAGCAGAAGTAGGAGGTGTCCTCCTTTAGAGACAGCAGGTAGTTTTTGGTGAGGCCGTAGGTCGCCTCGTGGAAGTCGGCCATATACTTGGAGCCGACCCCGCGCTTTCCGGAAGCGTCGCGCATTATGAGCGAGTAGTGGTTAAGACAGACGAAGGGCTGATCGCGGTAAAGCTCGCGGAATTCAGCGCTCTTCTGGTATTCGGCAAAAACCGTCGCGAGAAGGTGGTGGATGTCGTTTTCGATCCTGTCGCAGACGTAGCAGGTGCGGCTGAGCTCATCGATCCTGTCGAGGGCTTTTTTGTCGGGCTTGGAGCCGGCTTTTTTCGGCAAAAGCTCGTCGATGATCTGCTGGAGGTGCGACTCCATGATGAGAGCGTTAGGAAGCTTTTGTCCTGCCTTGAACATTTTTGAGAAATGTCTGTGGCAAAAGCCCTTGCGGTTCGTCTCGATACGGATATTCGGCTCCATCATCGCGTCGCCGACCACGAAATCGACGTAGGTTTCCTCGAGCATTTCCTCCATACGGCAAATCGGACAGCCGTTCTTGGGCTTGAACAGGTCGTTTATCGGAATTGTGCATATGTTTTCTTTCATAATCCGCCTCCTGAGAAAAAATAGTACAATATTAGTATATCATATTCTGTCGAAATATGGTATACTGTTTTGTGGTAAAAAAACACGAGGTGCAAAATGAACTGTATTTCCACCGAAAACGGAGTGAAAATTGAGAATATCACGGATCTGAACCTTGCCGAGACTCTCGACTGCGGCCAGAGCTTCCGCTGGGAGGCGGAGGGCTCGGGTTATCGCGGGGTCGCCTTCGGCAAAGAGGTTGTTATGAGGCTTGAGGACGGCGTTTTGTACATCGACGGCGCAACCGCTGCGGATTTTGACAATATTTGGAGCGATTACCTCGATCTCAGCCTCGACTACTCCGCCGTAAGAGAGCAGATAAGCGCTCTTCATCCCGTTCTGCGCGAGGCCTCCGCCTACGCGCCGGGGATAAGGATATTAAGACAGGAGCCGTGGGAGGCTCTGTGCTCCTTTATAATCTCGCAGAACAACAACATCAAGCGCATCAAGGGGATCGTCAAGCGGCTGTGCGAGAGCTTCGGCGAGGATATCGGCGGAAGCTTCGCCTTTCCCGAGGCCGAAAAGCTGGCGCCCCTCGAGCCGGACGACCTGGCGCCGATCCGCGCGGGATTTCGCGGCAAGTACATTATAGACGCCGCGCGCCGCGTGAGCTCGGGCGAGGTCGACCTTGAGGCCTGCAGAACCCTCGGCTATGACGAGGCGCGTGCCGAGCTGATGAAGATCAAGGGCGTCGGCGTTAAGGTAGCCGACTGCACTCTGCTTTTCGGGCTTCACAGGATCGAGGCCTTCCCGGTCGACGTCTGGATGAGGCGCGCGCTCGATAGGCTTTTCCCCGGGATGAGCGCGGATTCGTTCGGCCGCTACGCCGGGATCGCGCAGCAGTATATCTTCCATTACAGCCGGATGCACCCCGAGTTGTTCGATCGGTAGGTTAAATTGTACAAAATATTAGTTTGTATCATCGAATAACTGTAAGTTTTTATAAATATAAAAATATTTTGAAAAACCTGAAACTTTTTCGGGTTTTTGCGACACTACTTTAGTGAGGAGCGAAATAAGGATGAAATCTGTCGACAATTCCATCACGTCTCGCTTCAACGAAATCTACGACTCAACAAACAAGAACGTTTTATCCTATATTGCGGCTAAATGCGGCAATATGGAGGATATAAGCGATATTCTCCAGGAGACCTATATGGAGCTCTACCGGACTATGCTCAGCAAGGGCGCGGATTTCGTCGAAAACGATGAGGCGTTTGTCATTAATATTGCGAAGAACAAGATCTATCGCCACTATACCGCACTTGAAAAGTCAAAATCAGACCTTTCGCTCTCGGTAATAGTGAACGAGGATGACAAAAGCATTTTCGACGAGGAGCTCGAGGACAGAACCCTCGAGGATCAGCTTTGTACAAATGAGCTCGTAGACGAGATCGAGCGCTTCGTTTCAAAGAAGCCCCAGGATATCAGGAGGATATTCTTCCTGAGGTTCTCGCTCGATATGAGTATCGCGGAAATCGCGTCGCTTATGGAAATAAGCGAATCCTCCGTCAAGAACAAGCTGTACCGAACTATCAAAGAAATACGCTCATTTTACGAGAGAAAGGGTGAGGTAAAGTGAAAGAAAAAGATTTATTTAAGCTGGTGGCAGACAGACAGCTCCCCGATCTTGAAAAAATCAGAGAAGCGTGCATAAACCAGACCCCGGCTGACGGCAAGGTAAAGAAAATAGGAATAAAAAGCACGAAATTCATCGCGATAGCCGCGACCTTAGGCGCTCTTTCACTTGCGATGGCAGTTGTGTTCGCAAATCCCGGAGGAGTATTCTTCCCGAAGGAGCCCGCCGTTACGGCCACAGAGGTCACCAAGGCGGCCGTAATCTCCGGCGATAAAAACGCAGATAAAAATAACAGCGACCTTAAAGACGGCGACAACGGTTCCGGCTCCGGCGTAAATGCCCTTAACTCACGCGAGAAGCGGGAATACCTTGAAAACGCCTTTGAGGACAGCGACTTTACCGTAACCTCGTTCGAAAATCTCGGCGAGGTCGACGGCTACAAAATCTGCTACGCCGGAAACAACCTCGACTACGCCTACGACTGCGTGTACGTTATCGGCGGCTACGCCTTCAGCTGTGAAACTCAGCGCACCCCCTACGGACTCGGACTTTACGCCGTGAACGACGCAGGCGTATACACGCTCGACGAAGCCTATACGGACGGCGAGCTTATGGATTTAGAAGCAGTTGCCGAGCTCGTAAGAAAAAGCGATATCGAAATTGAAATCAACGAATGCGACCCCGACGAGGAAGCCTTCCGCGCGTTTTTTGAGCGCGATTCCTTTGCTCTGGCAAGCCTCGGCGAGATCGCCGACGGCGAGCTCTTCTTCCGCTGCGATAACCCCACCGCGTCCGGAGTTATGGAGCTCAAGGGTTACTCCTTTGCCGAGGACGATAAGCCCGTAAAGACTTACGGACTCTACTATATTTCGGATCATTCGATAATCGCTCTCGACTCCGCCGAGGAGCGGGGGATCGTAACCGAAACCGACAAGGCGCTCGAGCTTATTGACGCCGCGATACAAAAGGGAGTCGCGATACCCTATTCCGACCCCGAGGAAACCGAAACGGTATCCGACGATGACGAAAGCCCTGAGGACGAGGAGGCCGACGAAACCGAATCGCCCTCAGAGCCTGACGAAACCGACCCCGTGCCGACAGAGGAGCAGACAGCTCCCGACGCGGAGGATAAGGAATAAGGGTCGCGCTGTTGTCAACTAAACATCCTCCTTGTAAACACGTTGTTTAAAGGTCGATAATAGTTGTTTAAAATATGATAATCCGGCCTACGGACAGGCTCTCTGCGCAAAAGCTTTGTCTGTAGGCCGGATCTTTTTAAGCCAACAGAAAACGGTCGGGCAGATGAGGCTCTTTTATACTGAGCCCTTCTGCCCGACCGAAGCTGTTAATTATCAATTATCGGTTGTCTTGATTATCCTTTTTTTGCCTTGTTGTTTTTCTTGATAACTTTTCCGCAGTTCTTGGTATAGATCGCGTTCTTCTTGCCCTGCTTGGTCTTTGTTGTATTCCTTCTGATCTCGACCTTACCGGTATCCGCGGCATAGATCGCGCAGAAATCGGGATGCTTCTTGCGCTTTAATTGAGCCTTAGTGTGCTTAAATTTTGTAGTGACATTGTTTTTGTTGATTATCGCGGAGCCGAATCTCTTGTCGTCGGTGTAGGAACCGATATAGATCCCCTGGCGTCCGGCTGTTACCTTGTTTCCTGTAACTTTGATTTTGGACTGACCCTTTTTGCTGTGATTTCCGAAGGACGCGATGTTTATGCCGATCGAGTAGGTCTCGCCGTATCTCTTGTCCATCGAACTCACCTCGCACTTGCTAACGGTAACGTTGAGCGCGTTGTGAAGAGCCATAGCCTCGGAGGTCATACCTTTGATTTTACAACCTTCGATAGTGATGTTCTCGTGGAATTTGTTGAGGTACTTATTTGTGTACTTGCCTTTTTCGTCAACGTCGCATTTGTTGGTGCTGATTCCTCTGGAGCCGCGTATCTCGCAGTTTTTGACCGTGATATTGCGGCAGGTCTGCCCCTTGACGAACTCGGCGCCGAACTTTGCGGCGTAAGGCGCGGTTGCGGGGGTGGCTATGTCGATCTGAACCGCTTCCTCGTTGGATTTCTTTGTGGTTTTGCCGATCGCGAGGAATTTGCTGTTTTTAACGACGACGTCCTCGCACGCGATGAGCTCGAGCGCGTGGCTGTTGTAATTTGTGTTCACGGTAACTCCGTCGATCGTGATGTTGGAGCCGTGCATAAAGCGGATGGATGTGTTGACGTACTTCTGCCTTTTTTCGATTTTGTCGACAAGCCATTTGCCTCCGCGGATAGTAACGTCGTTTATGGAGTTGTAGTCAACATCGTCGCACTCGTGCAGAAGAATCGCCTTGTCCTCTGTCTCGTAAATCGTCGCGCCCTCGGCTATTATCGTCGTGTTGCTGCAAACAACCAGGGTCTGGTCGATTTCGATGCGCTCCTTGGGGAGCACGATTGTTTTTTCCTCATCGCTGTCGAGGAGATCCTTAAGGGCATTCGCGTTGGCGTGAGCGTCCTCCTGAGTAACAAAGAGAATGCTGCCGTCGTCCTGAACCGTTCCGATCAGACGGCCGTCGTTGTAGGACGCGTAGACGGAACTGCTGTCGTTGTCCTCATAGTCCTCGCCTTCCTCCTCGGTATCGTCGTCTTCTTCTTCCGCGTTGTCGTCGTCGACATCGTCGTTTCCGTCATAATCATCGTCGTCAAGACCGTTTAAAAACTGCTGAAGAGCGTCGCCGTCGGTAGGAATATCAACCCCTTCGGCGTAGGCGCAGGAAATGCCCGAGGTAAGTAAAACAGCGAAAGCTATAAAAGCGGATAATAGTTTTTTCATATCTCTCACCTCTCTATAATATCTGAAAGCTGTTTCTCCGTACGGTTAACAGTGGTTATACTTCCAACAATATTATATCACATTTTTCGGGAGCAATGTCAACAAAGATCGCAAATACATTTTGTGCAATTGATACAAAAATCTCCCGAATGTTGATAGCTGAGAGTTAATATGGGTAAGGATCGACCTTTTACTCTTTATCTGTCACCTGATAGTTCGACTTGATAGCGTTGAAGGTCTCGTCGGAGAGCACGTGCTCGATCCGGCATGCGTCGGCAAGCGCGACTTCCTTTGAAACTCCCATCTCCTCGAGCCATTTTGAGATGAATTTGTGGCGGTCATAGATTTTTTCGGCTATCTCGCGCCCGGTGTCCGTCAGGGTAATAAAGCCCTCGGAATCCATATTTATGTAGCCGTTTTGACGGAGCTTTTTCATAGCTACGCTCACGCTCGGCTTCGACAGGTTCAGTTTCTTTACAATATCTATGGAGCGAACGTGCTCCTTGGTCGTTCCCACAACAAGTATCGCCTCGAGATAATCCTCGGCGGATTGCTTAATCGTCACTTCATCGGCCTCCTTAAAAGTGATAGAAATAATATACCATACTTTTCGGTAAAATACAACTTGATTTCTTCTATAAAATATTATAAAATATCACTGATACAGCGGCAGAACGCCGTCTCCGCCGACCGGGCCCGCCCGGCGGCCGGACAGAATCACGGCGGGCAGAAAGGCTATGATAAATATGAGTAATCCAATTGTAACTTTTACCGTAAACGGCGATAAAATAATCAAGGCGGAGCTTTACCCCGAGATCGCTCCCAACACTGTCAACAACTTTATAAGCCTTATCAAAAAGGGCTTTTACGACGGCCTGACCTTTCACAGGGTTATCTTTGGCTTTATGATCCAGGGCGGCTGTCCCGAAGGCACCGGTATGGGCGGTCCCGGATATCATATCAAGGGCGAATTTGTGCAGAACGGGTTTATAAACACCTTAAAGCACACCGAGGGAGTGCTCTCGATGGCTCGCTCGATGATGCCCGACAGCGCCGGTTCTCAGTTCTTTATTATGCACAAGAGCGCTCCTCACCTCGACGGCCAGTACGCCGCCTTTGGAAAGGTTATAGAGGGGATGGACGTTGTGAACGAGATCGCCGAGTGCGACACCGACTTTTCCGACAAGCCCCTTGACAGTCAGGTTATGAGCAAGGTCGAGGTCGACACCTTCGGAGTCGACTATCCCGAGCCCGAGAAGGTGTAAATAATATGAAAGTACTGCTTACAGGCGGAGCCGGTTACATAGGCTCTCACACCTGCGTTGAGCTGATCCTTGCAGGTCATACGCCGGTGATCGCCGATAATTTTGACAACAGCTGTCCCGAGGCTATACGCCGTGTGGAGGAGATCACCGGCGTGAACGTAAAATCATACGAGCTCGACGTCTGCGACAGCGAAGCGGTCGAGCGGATGTTCTCCGAAAACGACTTTGACGCGGTCATCCACTTTGCCGGCTTAAAGGCGGTGGGAGAAAGCTGCGCGATTCCGCTCAGATATTACCGCAACAATATCGACTCCACCCTTACGCTTCTTGAGGCGATGAAAAAGCACGGCGTCGCGAATTTCGTGTTCAGCTCGTCCGCTACGGTTTACGGCGTGCCCGAGCGCGTTCCGCTTGTCGAGGGAATGCCCACCGGCTGTACCAATCCTTACGGCTGGACAAAGCTTATGAACGAGCAGATCCTCACCGACGCCGCCTCGGCCGACGCAGGTTTGTCCGTTGTACTGCTCAGGTATTTTAACCCCATAGGAGCTCACGAGAGCGGACGTATCGGCGAAAACCCGAACGGCATTCCAAATAACCTGATGCCGTATATCACCCAGGTCGCCGCCGGAAAGCTCAGCCGTCTCGGCGTTTTCGGCAACGATTATCCCACTCCGGACGGTACCGGCGTGCGCGATTATATCCACGTAGTCGATCTCGCAAAGGCTCACGTAAAGGCTCTGGACTACGCCGCCTCGCACAAGGGAACGGAGGTCTTTAATATCGGCACCGGCACCGGCTACAGCGTGCTCGATATCGTGAACGCCTTTATGCGCGTCAACGACCTTGAGATACCCTACGACATAAAGCCGCGGCGCCCCGGAGATATCGCCGAGTGCTACGCCGATCCAAGCAAGGCCGAAAAAATACTCGGCTGGAAGGCCGAAAAGACCCTCGAGGATATGTGCCGCGACAGCTGGAACTGGCAGAGCCACAACAAAAACGGTTACGATCCGGACTGAAAAACGCGCTTTACCGTAGTAAAATATTGACAAATTTTTAATTCTTTTAAGAAAAAATCCTTCCGTTTTTACAAAGTTGTAATTCCGAAAAAATTTTTTGAAAAAACACTTGACTTTTTTCCATTTACGAATTATAATTTACATCACCATTTGGATGATGTGTGTGAAAACGGAGGAAGCCTATGTTGCAAAAACACATTAAGGCAGTCAGCCTCTTACTCGCGGGCTGTCTTATTGCGGTTATGTTTGTCATTTTCGCCCTTTTGGGCGGAGGGGTAGACGGGACGGTCGCCGAGGTTATGCTGCTTATCTTTGCGGCAGCGGCGTGCATACCGATTTATCTCGCTCACGATAAACACGACTGAGGAAGAAGCGGCTGTCTTTTTACAAGGCAGCCGACGTTTTTATTTTGCAGGAAATTACGACAAGTATCATTATAACAGCATTGGCTGTTGCAATAATCGTCATCGTAATGTATAATTAGAATAATCTAATGAAACTGGAGTTTTGTATATGAAAAGATTTTTTAAAACGGCTTTGAGCCTGAGCGTTGTCGCGCTCATCCTCGTGCTCTCGTGTTCGTCGGCCTTCGCGGCCTCGGGGCTCGTTATCAACGACGACGCCAAGGCAAAAAAGGGCGACAAGATCACCTACACTCTCTATCTAGGTGACTGCACCGAGGAGCTAAGCGGAATTCAGATGCAGCTTTTCTACGACAGCGAGTATCTTGAGCTCGACGAAAAATCGCTGAGCTTTCCGAATATCAAGGGAGCCGTATCGAACGCCAAGCTCGAGAACATTATCCCCTTTAACTGGACGACGGCCACGGACTTTGTAAGCTTTAAGAAAACCAAGCCCCTTGTGACCGTGGATTTTAAGGTAAAGAAAGCGGGCAACACCGACATCACATATTTCGTTACCGAGCTCTACGGCCCCGATATTACCTATCTCAAGAGCTTTACGTTCAGCAATTCTATCGACGTCAACGGCAAAACCGTGGTCGACAAGGCCGCGCCTAAGCTCAACACCGACCCGGAGAATATGAACGAGTATCAGGGCTCGTTTGTAAACTACGCCGACGGAAAGGGCGAGAAAAACGGCACCGGAAAAGGTCACTACAAGGTAGAGGGGACCTTTACCCCCGATGTTCCGAGTCCGACAGAGGTCTCGAAGGGCTCCGACAACACGGCTACGATCCTCTGGATATGCGCCGCCGCGGTTGTGGTTTTGGTAATTGTGATCGTGGTAATAATCCGCAAGCACTACAGCAAATAAGATATGTCAAAGGGGTTGTCGCGTTATGCGACGCCCTTTTTTCAATTCGCAATGCGCAATTTGTACCCCTTTTTAAAGGAAATTCCCCCGCTGGGGGAAATGTCAGCCACAGGCTGACAAAAGGGGTGCCGCCCTCGCTAAGAGGGTCAAAATCGTTAGCCCACGGGGCTCGATTTTGGGGGATTACTCTTTCTTAAGATGAAGTTCATCTGTGAGACCGCTACGCTACACGATCCCCGCGAATTGGCTCACTGCGCTCGCAACAATTCGCACCCCTTTAAAAAGGGGTACAAATAGGTTGAGGCTATCGCAAATTTTGCGACAGCCTCTTTTTGTTAATACTGTTAAGTTTCATCGCTTCGGCAAAGAGAATCTCTGCCCGAGTCAGTTATCCTCGTCGTCCGCTACCTCGCCGGAGAAGCTCTCGGCCGGAGCCTCCTCGGGCTCGGCTTCCTCTGCGGCTTCCTCGGCTACAGGCTCAACGGGGAACGGCGACTCGGGGTACTCGTCCTCGTTGGAGCAGGCTACGGTTATGTCCTCGAGCTCGTCGGCGTTATATTTGCTGACGATCTCAACAGTCTGCGCATCGAGAAGCTTGTGATAACGCTCGCGGGCCTTTTTGATCTGCTCCTTGGAGTTAGCGATGATCTGAAGAAGCTCGGCCTCGTTCTCGCAGGTCTCGATGCGGTTGTTGATTTTGTTCTCGTAGTACTTTTTACCGAGAGTGATATAGGCGCGGTTGATCATCTCGCACTCGTTCTTCATAACCGCTCTAAGTCTGTTGAGCTGGGCGTTGACGCGGTTGCGCTCAACGATGGTCTGAGTGATGCCCGATACGGTATCGACCGCTGTAGAAAATCCGTTTTTAACAGAATCAAAAAATGCCATTTTAATCTCCTCGCTTTATATATTAGAGTATACTATTATTATTACAGAAAATTCTCAATAAATCAATGTTTTTTTTAAAATTACTTGCTCATTTCTTCGGCGCTTGCTATAATATGATTGAAATGAGGTAGAAATATGGCGAATTCTAATATAATCAGGAAAAATATCGTGTGCCCCAGGTGCAACGAGACCACCGAGGCCGCGCTTTATACCAGCGTCAACGTTACCGCCAGACGCGATCTGCGCGCCCAGGCGATGAACGAGAGCCTGTTTAAATGGACATGCAAAAACTGCGGCTACACCGCGCGGCTTACATATCCTGTGCTGTATAACGATATGAAAAATCGTTTTATGGTATACCTTATTCCGAAAATCGAGCATTTTCAGCTCGCCGACAAGGCGCTCGAGGAGGAATTCAAGAACCTAAAGCACATCAACAAGCGCATCGTGCCGGACTTTAACAGCTTTAAGGAAAAGATTTTTATTTTTGAGAGCGGTCTGGACGATATGGCTGTGGAGCTTACCAAGCTTGCGATCTCTGAGGCAGTCGCCGCCAAGCACAATATTCCGGACGTGACCGAGGGTTATCTCTCGATGTACAACAGCGAAAACAACACGATGGGCTTCACCTATTTTGTCGGCGAAGAGAAGCGGCCGTATGTGCAGAGCGCAAGGCTCGAGATATACGGAAAATCCGTAAGCGTTGTAAACGAGCTCGCTGTAAAGGACAAAAACCTTAAGGGCTTTATCCGCATTGACCGCGAATGGGCCGAAAACATCCTTTACCGCTACAAGCGCGGACGCCAGGTCGCCCGACGCAACGCCGAACAAAGCAAGGAGGAACAGGAATGAAACGCCGCGGCTATATCAACTGGGACGAGTATTTTATGGGAGTTTCCCTGCTCGCCGCAAAGCGCAGCAAGGACCCTAACACGCAGGTCGGCGCGTGCATAGTCGACCAAAACAACATTATCCTCTCAACTGGCTACAACGGCTTTCCCTACGGCTGCTCCGACGATGATTTTCCGTGGGACCGCGAGGGCGACGATACAAAGTACAAATATGTTGTGCACGCCGAGCTCAACGCCATTCTGAACGCCAACGGAAAATCGCTTAAGGGCGCCAAGATATATGTCGACCTTTTTCCGTGCAATGAATGCGCGAAGGCCATTATCCAGAGCGGTATCGCGGAAATCGTATATCTCTACGACAAATACGCCGATACGCCCGAGACAATAGCCTCCAAGAAAATGCTGACCTCGGCAGGAGTAAAGCTGACGAAGTTCAGCACCGAAAAAGACGAGATAGTGCTGAAATTTAACTGAGCTTCCTCAAAATTACGGTCAATCTCCGAACAGGGCTTTCAGTTTATCCCTGAATGTGCGGTTTTTCTGATAATTTTTGTCGTTAAGGAGTTCATCGAGCTCCTTGACGGCATTTTTTTGCTTTGAGTTAAGGCTGCGCGGTATCTCGATGTTCATCCTGACGAACTGATCGCCGCGTCCGCGGCCGTTGAGATGGGGGAAGCCCTTGCCCTTGAGCTTGAACACGTCGCCGGCCTGCGTTCCCTCGTGGATCGGGTAGCTTACCTTTCCGTCGAGAGTCGGCACTATTACCTCGCTGCCGAGCATGGCCTGAGCCACGGTGATCGGCATCTCGCACCAAACGTCGTCGCCTCTGCGCTCGAAGAGCTCGTGCGGCTTTACCTTGATATATACGTGCAGATCGCCCGAGGGGCCGCCGTTTATTCCGCTGTTTCCGTGACCGCCTACGTTAAGTACCTGTCCGTCGGATATACCGGCCGGGATATTGATCTCGACCTGCTTTTTCTTTCTTACGCGGCCGGAGCCGTTACAGGAGCGGCACGGCGAGTCGATGATCTTACCCTTTCCGCGGCAGGCGTCGCACGCGCGCTGGGTCTGGACAACTCCAAAGGGCGAGCGCTGGCTGACGGTAACGCGTCCCGAGCCTCCGCAGGCCGTACAGGTTTTGGCCTGGGTCCCCTTTTGAGCGCCGGTTCCGTGGCAGTCGTCGCAGGTTACTACGTTAGTATATGTCACGGTTTTTTTACAGCCCTTGGCCGACTCGTCAAAGGTGATCACCACCTGAGCCTCGATGTCGTTGCCGCGGCGCGGCGCGTTCGGGTTGGAACGTCTGCCGCCGCCAAAACCGCCGAAGCCGCCGAAAAAGCTGTTGAAAATATCGCCGATATCCATATCCTGCCCAAAGGGACTGCCGCCTCCGGCGCCGAAGTTCGGGTCTACACCCGCGTGGCCGAACTGGTCGTACCGGGCGCGCTTTTCGCTGTCGGAGAGCACCTCGTAGGCCTCGTTGACCTCCTTGAACTTTTCCTCGGCAACCTTATCGCCGGGGTGAAGGTCGGGGTGATACTGCTTTGCGCTTTTTCTGTATGCTTTTTTTATTTCGTCCTCCGAGGCGCCCTTTTGTACGCCGAGCACCTCGTAGTAATCTCTTTTATCTGCCATAGAATTCTCCTATCGCGGTAAGTATAAGAAAGCCAACTTAATAACGCCAAACGTATGCCGAACAAAATGCCCGGCATACGCTTAAGCTATTCACTGTTTTTCGCAGTATTTTAGTTGTTGTCAACGTCGGTGAAGTCGGCGTCGTATACGTTGCCGTCGGCGTTGTTCTGAGCTCCTCCCATATCGGGGTTAGGCTGCTGGGGCTGACCCTGAGGAGCGGCCTGCTGGTAGAGCTTAGCGGAAACCTCGTAGAGAGTTTTCTGCAGATCCTCCTTGGCGGAATCCATAAGACCCTTGTCGGACTTTGAGATCGCGTCCTTAAGAGCTGCGGCCTTGGAGCTAATAGCGTCCTTATCGGCCGGATCCAGCTTGTCGCCGTTCTCGTTTACGAGCTTTTCGGCCTGATATACGAGGTTTTCGGCCTCGTTCTTGGCGTCGATCTCCTCGCGGCGCTTCTTGTCCTCGGCTGCGAACTGCTCGGCCTCCTTAACGGCCTTGTCGATGTCCTCCTTGGACATATTTGTGGAGGAGGAGATCGTGATCTTCTGCTCCTTGCCTGTGCCGAGATCCTTGGCGCTTACGTTAACGATACCGTTGGCGTCGATGTCGAAGGTTACCTCGATCTGGGGAACGCCGCGCATAGCCGGAGCAATTCCCGTGAGGGCGAAGAGTCCGAGCTGCTTGTTGTCGCGTGCAAACTCGCGCTCGCCTTGGAGAACGTTGATCTCAACCTGAGTCTGATTGTCGGCCGCTGTGGAGAAGATCTGGCTCTTCTTTGTAGGTATAGTAGTATTTCT
>CACYDK010000142.1 GCA_902773155.1 uncultured Ruminococcus sp. | reverse complement strand
CCGTCGAGACCCTCGTACTTCTTTGTAACGCGGTCAAGGTCGACTGTGAGGCCGTCGGCAAGCTCGCCGATAGCTACGCAAACGCCGCCCGCGCCGAAGTCGTTGCAGCGCTTTATCATACGCGCGACCTCTGGATTGCGGAAAAGCCGCTGAATCTTTCTTTCTGTGGGGGGGTTGCCCTTTTGAACCTCGGCTCCGCAGGTTTCGATCGAGCTCGTCGTGTGAGCCTTCGAGGAGCCTGTGGCTCCGCCGCAGCCGTCGCGGCCGGTACGTCCGCCGAGTAGAACTATCACGTCGTCGGGAGCCGGAACCTCGCGGATAACGTTCTCCTTGGGAGAGGCTCCGATAACCGCGCCGATCTCCATGCGCTTTGCAACATAGCCCTTGTCGTAGAGCTCAACGACCTGTCCCGTGGCGAGACCGATCTGGTTTCCGTAGGAGGAGTAGCCCTGAGCGGCTCCGGTCGTGATCTTTCTCGAGGGGAGCTTGCCCTCCATCGTGTCCTTAAAGGCTACGGTGGGATCGCCCGAGCCGGTCACGCGCATGGCCTGATAGATGTAGGCGCGTCCGGACAGCGGATCGCGGATAGCGCCGCCGAGACATGTGGCCGCGCCTCCGAAGGGCTCGATCTCTGTGGGGTGGTTATGGGTCTCGTTCTTGAACTGAACAAGCCATTTCTCGGTTTTGCCGTCGATCGTTACGGGAACCTCGATTGAGCAGGCGTTGATCTCCTCGCTCTCGTCGAGATCGGGGATGAGACCGCGCTTTTTCAGCGACTTCATACCGATAAGAGCCATATCCATGAGGGAAACGTCGCGGTCGGTGTTCTCGCCGTAAACCTCGGCTCTGGTCTCGTAGTATGCCTTCAAAGCGTCCTCGATGACCGCGCCGAGTTTTGATTTCTCGATCTCGACCTTTGAAAGACGCGTCAGGAAGGTCGTGTGACGGCAGTGGTCAGACCAGTATGTGTCGATAACGCGCAGCTCCGTCACGGTGGGATCGCGGTGCTCGGTATCGCGGAAATAATCGCGTGTGAATTTGAGGTCTGAGAGGGTCATAGCGAAGCCCATCGAATCGAAGAACTTCTTCATCTCGTCGTCGTTCCATACGGTAAAGCCCTCGATGACCTTTACCTTGTCCGGGGTCTCGACCGGAATATCGAGCGAGTCGGGCTTTGAGAGCGAGGCTATGCGGCTCTCGACCGGGTTTATCATATATGTTTTGATTTTCTCGAATTCCTCGTCCGAGAAGCCGCCCTTTAAGGCGACTACGCGCGCGGTGAGTATCTTACAGCGCTCGCCCTGAGTCAAAAGCTGAACGCACTGCTCGGCCGAGTCGGCGCGCTGGTCGTACTGGCCGGGGAGGTATTCCATAGCGAAAACCCTGTAGTCGCCGTCGAGCGGCAGGGTCTCCTCAAAAATAACGTCCTGATTAGGCTCGGAGAGAATGATGTTTTTCGCGCTGTCGAATTCGCTTTGGGACAAGCCCTCGATATCGTAGCGGTTAAAGAACCTCAGCTCGGTGATATCGCGAACCCCGAGGTTGTGGCGCAAGTCCCACATAGTCTGCTTTGCGACTACGTCCATACCCTCGCGCTTTTCTACAAAAAGTCTGATTACCTTTGCCATAAAATTATCCACAGCCTTTCCGCCCACAAACAGATATAAAAGCTCCGCGCGGCCTTATCGTGGGCGAATAAGGCGCAAGCGGGAATTTGGCCGCCCCTCGTAGTTTCGCAGTGAAAGCCGGGAGGACGGCGTCGATCGGGTCGGCGCGAGCTTTCGCTCCGAACCCTTCGCAGAATTACCCAGTTACGACTATAATAGCAGAAAACGGATGTGTTTTCAAGACAAATACCGATAAAAGTGAATAATAAAAGACCTCCGGGACACAATTACAAGTAGAAATAACGGAGGCGATCAGGTGGAGTATGTATTCGCGTTTTTAGTAGGCGGCGGGATCTGCGCCGTCGGGCAGCTTCTTATAGACAAAACAAAACTGACTCCGGCCAGGATACTGACGGGTTTTGTTGTGGCGGGGGTCGTTCTAACGGCCGTCGGCCTCTATGAGCCGCTCGTCGAGTTCGCCGGAGCCGGGGCAAGCGTGCCGATTTCCGGCTTCGGATACCTTATGGCCGACGGGGTGAAAAAGGCGGTCGAGGCCGAGGGCGCGTTCGGGATCCTTTCGGGACCCTTAACGGCCGCCGCCGGAGGGATAGCCGCCGCGGTAACGCTTTCGCTGATTGCCGCGATTTTCTCAAAGCCGGTGGACAAATCGTGATAAAGATTTCGGCCGGGCGTACAGGCTCATTGAAAACAGCCTGTGCCTCCCGGCCAAAAGCTAAAGGCAATACCTCGCGTTTCAGGCGCTCGGTATTGCCTTTATCAATTTTTATCAGAAATTTACTCCGCCGCGCCGCCGCAGTATTCGCAACAGCCGTTTTCATCGGGAACTGTCGTCGCTCCGCAGCAGCGGCAGATTACAGCCGTCTTGACCGCGGGGGTCTCGCGGGCCTGAGCGCGCGCGTTTGTCAGAGTGTCCCTGATCTTCTTGGCGATTTTCAGATTCTCGCGGTATTCGAGGCATTCCTTAGGATCGGGCTTCGACGAAATGGGAAGCGGACGATCCGGGTTGATCTCGATGTCCGAATCAGTGAGGTCAAAATCCATGGTGTCGAAGTAGGGATGATTAACGTGGATGATGATCTTGATCCCGTAGGTGAATGTGAACTTGGGCGGATTGTAGCTTACCTCGGTGCCGTCGCTCTTCTCCTTCATAACCTCGATCCTGTCCTCGTCGATGTCGATATCGACCCCCGTGACCTGCGAAAAGGCGATCACATCGGGATTTTCCTCCGAAAGGCGCGAGGCGCGCGTAACGACGAATTTTCCGGCGTCCTCGTCGATGATGACCTTCATCACTCGGCCGAGGGTGAGGGTCGGGTTAAACTCAGCGAGCGCGTCGCGGTTTTTAGCGCGGTACTCGAGCTGCTCCTTTATGTCGGCAACGGTGCTTCTTCTGCGTCCTGTAAACCACGGCGAGAGCTTTGCCGAGCAGTTTTTGCAGAGGTTTCCGTCGTCGAGCTTGCGGTTTCCGAGAAGTCCGATCTCGCCCGAGCATACCGAGCAAATCTTTTTCTCAAACATTTTTCCGAATAAACCCATATCTGTTCTCCTTTAAACTATGTCGTTGTTGTCGAAGGGGTCTCCGCATTCGGGGCAGAACTTCGGAGGAGCCGAGCCCTTTTCGGGCTCCCAGCCGCATTTGTCGCAGCGGTACTGGATCGCTCCGGCAGGCTTTTTTGCTCCGCATTCCATACAGAACTTGCCCTTGTTAAAGGCTCCGCACGAGCAGGTCCAGCCGTCGTCGGGCTTTTTGGTGCCGCACTCCGTGCAGAATTTTCCTCCGGGTACATTATTTCCGCAGCTTGGACATACCCACGCGCCCGCTGTATTCTGAGCGGCGTTTGATTGTAAGGCCTCGGCCGGAGGAGCAGGGGGTCTCTGACCCATAGCGTAGAGATTTTGGGTGTTTGTAACTCCGGTGGCGTTCATAGCCACGCCCATTCCGATAAAGCCGTGCATTGCGCCGGCCTCGTTCTTCGCGGCCTCCTCCATAGCTTTTGCCTGGGATTTTGTGAGGGTCGCGGCGGCCATTGTCGGGTCGCGGAGCACCGCCGTGCGCTGAGCCTCCTTGATCGCTTCGGCGTCCTCGTCGGGGAGGGTTATCGAGCCGATCGCGATGCTTACAACCGAGATGCCCCTGAGGTTGCTCCACTTGTTTGACAAAGCGGCGTTCATAGCCGTCTCGAACTCGGGAATGTGCGAGGTTATCTGGTTGGGACGAATCTCAAGCGCCGAGAGACGGCCGAAGCCCGGCTGAAGGGCGCTAATGAACTCGGTTTTGAGCTGAGCGTCGATCTCGGCGCGGGTGTAGTCGCCGGTTATATTGCCGGCTACGTTTTTATAGAAGAGGAGCGGGTCGGTGATCCTGTAGGAATAAAGTCCCGAGCAGCGCACCGAAACGTCGATGTCGAGGTTGATTTTGTTGTCCACGACCCTGAACGGAACCGGACTCGGGGTTCCGAATTTGTTGTCGAGGATCTCCTTGGTGTTGATGTAGTAAACGCGCTGATCCTTTCCGGTGTCTCCGCCGTAGGAAATACGCTTTCCGATAGTCTTAAAGGTCTCGACGATGTTGTGGCCGAGCGAGCCCGTAAAGATCGAGGGCTCCGAGGAGGCGTCAAAGGTGAATTCGCCCGGCTCGGCGCAGACCTCGACTACCTTGCCCTGGTCTACGATAAGCATACACTGGCCGTCGGCCACGGCGATACCCGAGCCGTTCGAGATTATGTTGTCGCTTCCCTTTGTGTTTGAGGAGCGTCCGCCTATCCGCTTGACGCCCTTGGTCATAAGAAGCTCCTTGGGCATGGCGTCGCAGTAGAAGAACTCCTTCCACTGGTCGGCGAGAGTGCTGCCTATGGCGCCTATGCCGGCTCTGATCAAGCCCATATGTAAACCTCCTTATTCTGCGATGATATCATCGGCCTCGGCGTTCTTCGCGCTGCAGGACGCAAACAGGAAAAATCCGAGAACGACAACGGCTGCCGCCGCAATTAACTTTAAAAATGTTTTCATGGTATTTCCCTCCTTATATTCCGGGTACCGGAGGCGGTGTGAGAGCAACTAAGCTGAGCACCTCGCTGACGTTCTGGACGATGTCCCAGCTCGCCATACCCGGCTTCCATACATAGGTTTCTTTTACGATCTTTTTGTCGGCGATCAGGCGCGAAAGCTCTGTCAGAGAGTAGGGCCCCTCGCATTTTCCGTCGATCACGGCGTAGTAAACAGGCGAGACGTTCGCGGTAATCGGATTTCCCGAGCCGGGGATCTTCATCTTGTCTATGGCCTGATTCATCGAATTGACCATCTGGTTCGCGACCGCGACGCCCATACCAAACTCAACGAGCTTGTCGATGGAATAGAAATTATTCATAGTTTCTCCTTTCTTATTCGGTCGGAATCGCGGGAGGAACGTTTCCGAAGAGAGGCTTGAGCTCGTCGACCTCGCCGGCCTTTGTCCAGGCGCTCATTCCGGATTTCCATACAAGGCTGTCGGCGCCGAACTGGTTGTTAGCGAGAAGGTTCGAGAGAGCCGAGGTGTCGAAGGGGCCGGTCTGCTGACCGTTTACAGCGACAAAGTACGAGCCCGACGGGATCGGGGGAGGAGTTTGAGACGGGTTGTTGATACCGCTCATCATATTGTTCATCATACCGGCCATATTTTGGCCGATAACTCCGCCCATAGCCATGCCCGTCATCATTCCGGCGGGATTCATCGAGCCGCCGCCGCCCATCTCGGTGCCGCCGTTCGTGCCCATTTTTCCGAGAGCCTCGGCGCCGGCGATACCGACGGCGGTCTGCTGGTTGAGCTTATGAACGTCAAAGTTGGCGCCCTGAGTCTGGAGGTGCTGAGCGTACTGGAGCTCCTCGCGCTGAGCCTTGAGGGTCGCCTCGGTGTTTTCGGCGTTGATCCTCTGCATATCCTCGAGGTTCTTGATGTTGACCGCCGCCTGAGCCTGTACCGTGGCCTTGGCAACATCCTGAGTAACGCTCTTGAGCTGGGCGTAGCCCTCGCTCTGCTTGTCGACGTCGATCGCGGCGATATCCACGCCGGAGATCGTTACGCCAAAGTCGTCGTACATGCGCTGCTTGAGCTTGCTCTCGACGATCTCGTTTATCTGCGAAAGCTTGCGCTCGAGCTGGAGCACGGGAACGCCCTCGTCGGTGGGTATGTTTGCGACAACGGCCTTTACGTTCTTGATGACCGCGTCTCTGATCTGCTCCTCAAAATCCTCAATGCGGAACTGATCCAGACGATGGAGCTTGATAAACTCCCTGTAGTCGGTGATTTTAAAGGTGATAGTGCCCCTTACCGCGGTTGGAACCGCGAAATCGACAAAACGCGGGTCGAACACGTCAAAATAAGGCACGCCGAATTTTGTCTGGATGATCTGGGCGAGGTTGATGAAATAAACCTCAGCCTGGAACGGGCTCTCGCCGTCGTAGCCGGCTCCGAGGATAGTCGACAGGATCGGAAAGTTTTTGGTTTTAATGGTCTCGTCAAAGGGGCCTTCGATGTAGTCGTAGGCTCCGCCCTCGGTTTTGTAGCTGAATACCGCTACCGAGCCCTCTTTAACGCGCAGGGTCGAGCCCCAGCGGATCGCGTTTTCGCGCGCCGTCGCGCCCTGCTCGGCTCCCTTCGGGCGCCATTTCCATATTAAGTAAGACGGTTCGTCACAGCGGATGACGTCCGCGAAAACGCCGCCTCTGTTAAATAGTCCCATAAGCATCTCCTTTTATATTTTGGCAGTTAGTTATGATAAAAGATTAATAGTTCTGATCGCGTCAGGCAGGAAGCTCCCGCCAAACAGGAATAATTTGAATCAGAAGGATTTTATCCAAAGATAGATCAAAAAACCAAGTCCGGCAAGAGCCGCGAGGCCGACTATAAGGCGCACGATTTTTTTGCGGGTGTACTTCGCCTTTATCGAGTCGAATATCCCGCAGATCTCCTTATAGACCTGCTCCACCATCGGGTCGTTTTTGAGAATGACCTGAGCCTTTTGGTAGATGTTGTCGGCCTTCATCTTCCAGACGGTGTTCCAGTACGCGAGGTCGCCGGTGATCTTGTCGTTGGTCATAGCGGCGAGGCGCATTTTGATGTAGTACAGAAACTCAACTATGCTTTCCTTATCGTTGGGTATAGGGTGAGTTTCTATCATATTCGTCTTGCGCTCGCGGGTGAGGTAGCCCCATTTTTCGCCGTCCTCAAGCAGCTCGGCGAGCTTGCGGACGCTGGAGTTGAGCTTGCCGGAGTTCAACTCGTATCCGCAGGTCGGACATATTGCCGCCAAGCTCTGCAGCTCGCTTCCGCAGCTTGGACATTTTCTGACCTCGCCTACGAAAACCTGTTTTCTGGTCGAGCTGTAGCCCTGCTCGGTGCTGTCGGCAGCCGCTCCGCAGGCCGGGCAATATTTTGATCCCTCGGCGAATTCCTCGCCGCAGGCCTTACATTTAGGCATTAGCTCCTCCTTAAGCCAGCGGCTCAAAGTCTGCTACGCCGTGCTTGCAGAGCGGACAGATGAAGTCCTCGGGGAGCTCGTCGCCCTCGTAGATATATCCGCAAACCTTGCAGACGAAGCCCTTTTTGCCCTCGGCCTGGGGCTTTGGCTTTACGTTGTTCTGGTAGTACGTATAGGTCATAGTCTCCTTGTCGGAGGTCACTCTGGCCTCTGTTACGGCGCAGATGAACATTCCGTGGGTGCCGAGGTCGATGTACTGCTCAACCTCGAGCGACATAAAGGAGTTGATGTATTTGGGCAGGAAAACAAGCCCGTTGTCCGAGAAAAGCGGGTTGCCGGTCTTGAACTTGTCGACGTCTTGGCCGCTCTGGAAGCCGAAGTGCTCGAACACCTTGAACGGAGCCTCAACAGAGAGGCAGTTTACGTTCATCTTGCCTGTAGATTTGATAACGTCGTGCGAGTAGTTCTGCTTGTTGATGGTGACGGCGACGCGGTTCGGGGTATTTGTTACCTGAGTAACGGTGTTTACTATGAGGCCGTTGTGCTTTTTGCCGTCGTAGGAGGTCACTACATAGAGGCCGTAGCCGATGTTGAAGAGCGCCTTAAGGTCGTTTTTGTTGGCGGTCTCCTCGTGCTGGGCGAGATAATCCATACACAGCTCATCGGCGAGAGCGTCAAGCTGAGCCTCGTTCTCCTCGCTCATGGCGGATTTGATGGTGATTGTGTCGAGCATGGTCAGGTTCTTGCAGCCCTCGAGCATCTTCTTCATAGTTTTTGCCGCAAGCGGAGCCCACGAGCCGTTCTCGATAAAGGCGACGGTTCTGTTCTGGAAATTGCGCTCCGTAAGGTGCTCGATAAATTCTCTCATAAAGGGGAAGATATCGGCGTTGTAGGTTGTTGTGGCGAACACGATCCTGCCGTAGCGGAAGGCGTCCTCGACGCACTCGGCCATATCCTCGCGCGCGAGGTCGTTTACCGCGACCTTGGGGCAGCCCTTTGCGCGCAGCTTCATCGCGAGCAGCTCGACAGCCTCCTTGGTGTGGCCGTAGACAGAGGTGTAGGCGATCATGATACCGTCGGACTCAACGCCGTAGGACGACCATGTGTTGTAAAGGTCGAGGTAGTAGCCGAGGTTTTCCTTGAGGATCGGACCGTGGAGAGGACAGATTATGCTGATGTCGAGAGCGGAAGCTTTTTTCAGCAGATTCTGAACCTGAGCGCCGTACTTTCCGACGATACCGATATAGTATCTTCTGGCCTCGCACGCCCAGTCCTCCTCAACGTCGAGGGCGCCGAATTTTCCGAATCCATCGGCCGAGAACAGAACCTTGTCGGTGCTGTCGTAGGTCACCATGACCTCGGGCCAGTGAACCATCGGAGCGGCTACGAAATTGAGAGTATGAGTTCCGAGCTCCAGGGTATCGCCCTCGGCGATAACTATCCTTCTGTCGGAGAAGTCGGTTTTAAAGAAATTCTGCATCATCGCGAACGCCTTGGCCGATGAAACGACAACAGCCTCGGGGTATTTTTCAAGGAAGGCCTTGATGTTCGCGCTGTGATCCGGCTCCATATGCTGAACAACGAGATAATCGGGAGCCTTGTCGCCGAGCACGTTCTCGATATTACGGAACCACTCGTTTTTAAAATTGCGGTCAACCGTATCCATGACGGCGATTTTCTCGTCCATAATAACATAGGAGTTATAAGCCATTCCGTTGGGTACGATATACTGTCCCTCGAAAAGGTCGATTTTGTGGTCGTTAACGCCCACATAACGGATATCATTTGTAATATTCATAATCATCCTCCTGTGAATATTTTTTTACTAATACATTATACCACTATTTGGTACCCGGCACAATTATTGATAACGCATAATTTTTTGCGCCTGTTTTAGTGGATGTTGAACAAAAGAAAAAGCAAGCCTCAATAAAGAGGCCTGCATTAAATGAAAAGTATATTATTGATATGAGCAGAGCAAATGGCGCTTAAACCTCGGCACGGTCGCGTTTTGTTTCTGTGGCGCCGGTGATTAATCTTTACTAAAAACAGCTTATTTACCAACGTGTTTCGTTTTGTGTAGGGCGTTAGAAGTAGTTCATACTACACTTTTTACAAATTTTTGATTATTGCTTTTAGGCTTTTCCGGAATTGTTAGTTGTAGCTTTCCTTTCTCTACCAAGGGCAATACAACTTTCGTCATCACATAGTTCCGTGATTTTCCGACAAATGCAGTTAGCTCTTCTCTTGATCTTGGTACTGAGCAAAACTCTATGACTGCGTCATCTAAGTCCATATTATCTGAATAGTAACCATTTTTCATAATGACTTTAAATTCACCGTGTAAAACCGAGAATATAGGCGCAGGTAGTTTTGCTTTAATACATTCGCTTCGCATTGTCGGAATTCCGGAATAGCGGTTTTCGGTTACATGAAGCAACTCCAGCATATTTGCCAATGTCGCGTTTCTTGTTTCGGGGTGTACCTTACCTAAAGCATCAATTGAAATTTTACCGTACAGACCGCCGCTGTTGGTAATTTCAAGTCGGTCGCGGTACATTTCGATACGAATCGGAACGTTTTCAGTGTGTATGCTATAATCTCTATGCACCAGCGCATTGACTATCGCCTCGCGTACCGCAACAATAGGATATTCCGGTTTGTCAGCACGTCGTCCCATTTCATTGATAATCGTTTTTGTGCGGCTGTTTTTAATGACAAAATCAACGGCTTCATCCAGCATATCCGGAATCGCGCCTGTAATGCGTTTATTGTCAATAAAACGAGCTCCATCCTCGCCTACGGCGCCATGTTCTGTTCCCGGTAATGCAACAGCCGTAATACACAGTTGCGGAAAGTACGTTTGCGGATATTTTGAAAAAGTCATTAATCCGGCAAGTGTTGGGTTATTATCGATTGTTACTCCCATAATTTCAAGAATTTCACTGTCTTTCATGTTAGCGGAAAGATTCTTGCGTTCTTTTTTTACTTCTCTCAAGTACTGTGACAACCGGTCTTGATCAAACAACTTGAGATTAGCGTTTTCAATTATCCTGATATCATCTCGTTTTCGCTGACGAAACGCCTCGTAACTGTAAATCTCATATTCCGTCATAGGCTCATCTGATTCTCCCACACGAATGTAGGAACCCTTTATTCGGCCTACGCCTTTATAAAACACAGGTCTGTCAACGATATCAACGCCGGGAATTTCAGCAGAAACAACCATTTTTCCGTCAATATCGCAAGTTGTAAACAGCGCTCGAACAACAGGTTCCATTTGTTTACACTGTTCGGTAACTTTTTTCTGTAAATCCTGCGGATCATATACACCGCAAATTTCAAAATGGTTCCTTTCGCTAATGCCGAAAATAATCATACCTCCATCATCCTGATTGGAAAATGAAGACAATGTATCAAATAAATGTGTGGGACATCCTTGGCTTGCCTCTTTTAGTTCAATGTTTTGCGTTTCTGTTTTTGCGTTACTAATCCTGATTACCAAATTCTTTAAATCTTCTGCTTGCATATAATTCACTCCTGAATTTTCATTTCAATTCTATTATACCTTAATTTTCACACAAGTCAACACTAAAATTCAAGTTTGAACACTAAAACGCAAACCTTGAACAGTAAATAACGCAGTTCCAACACTAATTTTCGTAATTTGAACACATAAATTCAAGTTTGAACACAAAAATGAGGGTAAGCTTAACGATTACTATGGATAAAAGCGATTTTACCTTCGCTTCATCGCTGACGCTTGAAGCTCGGCGCGGTCGCCTTCAAGTCCGCCCACCGACGCTTTGCTGGTATAATTGAAACAGGGAGCACTCTTTGGAGTGCCCCCCTGTTTCAATGGTGCGAGTGTTCATAACGGACTAATCGACAAATTCATAGTCAAACGGACAATCAGAATGAGCCCAATACTGTTTATGTGATTCCAATATATCTCTCATAGGTGTCACATAAGGTATCAATTCTTTATTTATACTGTTGAATCCTTTGACAGTAATAAAACGAACAGGGCAATCTATCGTCAGCATGTCCTCAAAAGCATCCCAGTTTTCACCATATCCGTCAGGAAAATCGAGTGACTTTTTTATGCGCTGATGAATCTCACCCAAATATCGACATCCGGTTAAATCAATTGTTGCTGTATTCACATTCTTATCTCCTTAAATGATTTCGTAAAATGTTTGATAATAATCATATGTTACAAATATTAATCCATCATTTGACCATATGATGGTATAGTATTTCTTATCTGATTCGTTTTTTTCTTCCCATTCATTAGTCTCCTTTGTTGT
>CACYDK010000141.1 GCA_902773155.1 uncultured Ruminococcus sp. | reverse complement strand
TCGCTCATCCGTCCGAGATAATAATGATCAGTAACGGCGGCCTTGCGATTTACGGCGGAATAATATTCGGCTTGCTCGGAGGATGTATTACCGCTAAGCTCCTGAAGGTTAAGATCATGCCGATTCTGGATATCGCCGTTTTGGGATTTCTTATAGGACAGGGAATAGGCCGCTGGGGTAATTTCTTCAATCAGGAGGCCTTTGGAACACCGACCACACTGCCGTGGGGGATGTTAAGCGAGAATACCGGAATGAAATCGGTTCATCCATGCTTTTTGTACGAATCCCTTTGGTGCCTCTTAGGCTTTGTGCTTCTGCATTTTCTCAGCAAAAGATTTCAAAAGTATCCGGGACAGGTTTTCTACTGCTATCTTGTCTGGTACGGCTTCGAGAGAATGATCGTCGAGGGACTTCGTACGGATTCGCTCTATCTGCCGTTCAGCCTCTTCGGAGTGGATTTGAGAGTTTCACAGCTTCTTTCCGGAGCAATACTTATAGCCGGTATAGTGCTGCTGATTGTAAACAGAAAAAAGGAGGATAAATTCTATGATAATTATAGACGGGAAAAAGGTGTCGGCTCAGGTAAAAGAGCAAGTAAGGCTTGAGTGTGAAGAGCTCAGAAAAAAAGGCGTAACCCCGGGTCTTGCGGTGATTCTTGTCGGAGATGATCCGGCCTCCAGAGTTTATGTGAACAATAAAAAGAAGGCCTGCGAGCTGGTCGGATTTAAATCTGAGGAATTTACCCTTCCTGCGACTACCTCCCAGGAGGAGTTGCTCGCTTTAGTTGAGGAGCTCAACGAGCGGGAGGATATAAACGGAATACTATGCCAGCTCCCGCTGCCGAAGGGTCTCGACGAAAACGCTGTTATCGAGGCGATCAGCCCGATTAAGGATGTGGACGCTTTCCATAAGCAGAACGTAGGCAGAATCATGATAGGCGATTACGATTTTCTGCCTTGTACTCCGGCGGGGATCATGGAAATGCTTCACGCCTATGATATCGACGTCGACGGCAAAAATTGCGTCGTGATCGGCCGAAGCAATATTGTCGGAAAGCCTATGGGGATGCTTCTTCTCCACGAAAACGGAACGGTTACGATTTGCCACAGCCATACCAAGAATCTGAGCGAGATCACCTCAAAAGCCGATATACTTGTAGCCGCAGTAGGCAAGACTAAATTCGTAACGGCAGATATGGTAGCAGACGGAGCCGTAGTGATCGACGTCGGAATGAACAGGGACGAAAACGGCAAGCTCTGCGGAGACGTGGATTTTGAGGCCGTAAAGGACAAGTGCTCTTACATAACTCCCGTGCCCGGAGGCGTCGGACCGATGACGATTTCGACCCTGATGAAGAACACATTGAAGGCCGCTAAGCTTCAAAACGGTCTTGATTGATCAGTCGAAAAAAACAGTTGACATAAAAAAAGCTTTATGGTATAGTATATAAGCCGCATACTGTGGGCAGGAAGAGTTTCCCTGTGAAACCGCCTACGGTAGCGAGTCTATGTAAAGGATGGTACTAGTATGTACGCAGTTATTGAGACAGGCGGTAAGCAGTACAAGGTAGAGCAGGATCAGATCGTGTTCGTTGAAAAGCTTACAGCTGAGGAGAAGGATACAGTTTCCTTCGACGTTGTAGCTCTCGGCTCCGACGACGGCATCAAGGTTGGAACTCCTTATGTTGACGGCGCTAAGGTTACGGCAGAGGTTCTTAAGAACGGTAAAGGCAAGAAAATCAGAGTTGCTACTTATAAGCCCAAAAAGGGTTCAAAGAGAGCTCTCGGTCACAGACAGCCTTACACAAAGGTTCAGATTAAGTCAATCGAGGCCTGATTTTGATTAAGGTAACATTTACAAAGGACGGAGGCGGCTTTCGGGGCTTTGAGTTCTCGGGACATTCCGGCTACGCCGATGAGGGATTCGATATAGTTTGCGCGGCGGTAAGCTCTGCGGCTTATCTGACTGCCAACAACGCAGAGCTGTTCGGCGTCAATCCAGATGTTACCGTAAACGACGGCTATATGAAGCTGTCGGCTGAAAAGTCCGATAATTTTGATCGTCTTATCGACGGCCTGTATCGGCATATGCTCCAGCTAGAGGAGCAATACGAAA
This sequence comes from uncultured Ruminococcus sp., assembly GCA_902773155.1. Lineage (GTDB taxonomy): Bacteria > Bacillota > Clostridia > Oscillospirales > Acutalibacteraceae > Ruminococcoides. The sequence goes on along the minus strand of CACYDK010000141.1, from coordinate 1,414 downwards.
ATTATATCAAAGTTGAAATTTCGGAGGTGTAAGGTAATGCTTAAAATAAACATCCAGTTATTTGCGCACAAAAAAGGAATGGGTTCCACAAAGAACGGCCGTGATTCCGAGTCAAAGCGTCTCGGCACTAAGCGTGCTGACGGACAGAAGGTTCTCGCGGGCAACATTCTCGTAAAGCAGAGAGGAACTCACATTCACCCGGGTAACAATGTTGGTATCGGTAAGGATGACACACTTTTTGCCAAGATCGACGGCGTGCTTCGTTTTGAGCGCGTTGGCAAGGACAGAAAGCGTGCCAGCGTTTATCCGGTAGAGCAGTAATAAAAGCTTAAGGGTGGAATTTTTTCCACCCTTTCTATTTTCTTTGTGTTATGAATATTCTTAAAACTCTTTTATTTATTGGCGACCCTCTTTTGGTCGCGTTTATGGCGTCCGTACTGGTTGGCGCTGTTATAAAGAATAAAACAGGTATTATAGCAATAAAATACGCGTCATCGTTCGTAGCGTTTTTGCTGTATTTTTTGCTTTATGCTTATGGTATATTTGCCTTTAAGGGCGTGTGGACATATGTGATTATGTTCGTTCCGTGGGTGTTTTTGCTTATTTTTATTATCGCGGCGGTTATTATCGCTCCAAAGGGAAATATTAAAAATGAACTGAAAGAGGATTATAAGCTTTCGGGTTATGACACAGCCTTTCCTAATGATATCGATAATGATAATAACTACAAAAGATAATACTATAATAAAAAGGAGGCGATAAAATGTTCGTAGACGTAGCGAAAATTTACGTTAAGGCCGGCGACGGCGGCGACGGAGCGGTTGCTTTTCACCGCGAAAAGTATGTAGCGGCCGGAGGACCCGACGGCGGCGACGGAGGACGCGGCGGAAACGTTGTGTTTCAGGCCGATACAAACATTTCTACTCTCGCGGATTTTCGATATAAAAGAAAATACGTCGCCAAAAAGGGCGAGAACGGAAAGGGAGATCGGAGACGCGGAAAAAACGCCGAGGATCTGATCGTACGAGTTCCGCTCGGCACATTGGTAAAGGACGCCGAAACCGGGCGTATTATCGCCGATATAAGCACGAAGGAGCCGGTCGTTATCGCAAAAGGCGGAAAGGGCGGCTGGGGAAACCCTCATTTCGCGACTCCCGTCCGTCAGGTTCCAAGATTCGCAAAGCCCGGACTACCCGGCGAGGAATTTGAGGTGACGCTCGAGCTTAAGCTACTCGCCGACGTCGGTCTCGTGGGTTTTCCGAATGTCGGAAAGTCCACGTTGATCTCCGTTGTATCCGAGGCAAAGCCTGAGATAGCGAATTACCATTTTACTACAATAACTCCAGTTTTGGGAGTCGTTACGATGGGTGAGGGAAGCAGCTTCGTTATGGCGGATATCCCCGGACTTATCGAG
>CACYDK010000140.1 GCA_902773155.1 uncultured Ruminococcus sp. | reverse complement strand
GAACCATTGCGATGCAGCTCAATAAAGAGGGCCACAGTATTACGGTAATTGATATTGATTCCGAAGCTCTTGTGAGAGTTTCCGATACTCAGAACGTTATGGCTTTAGAGGGTAACGGAGCGACCTTCCACGTATTGAAGGACGCCGGAGTCCGCGACTGCGATCTGCTTATCGCCGTAACAGCTCTCGACGAGCTCAATCTCTACGCCTGTCTTATAGCCAAAAACGCAGGAGCTCCGAGAACCATCGCCCGCGTTCGTAACCCTGAATATTCTCACGACGTAGTAAAGCTCAAGGACGAGCTTATGCTCAGCCTTGTTATTAATCCCGAGCAGACCTGCGCGCGTGAGCTCAGCCGCCTGATAAAGTTCCCCGGAGCCGTTGAGATCGACTCCTTTGCCAAGGGGCTTATCGACCTTATCAAGGTAAAAATAAAGCCCAATTCCGTACTAGCCGACAAGCGAGTAGTCGACTGCGCCGGTCTCTTTAAGAGCGGAATGCGTATCTGCACGGTCGAAAGAGAAAAGGAATGCCATATACCTAACGGCGACTTTGAGCTCAAGGCAGGAGACATAATATCCATTATTGCCGAGAGCAATACGGCCGCAAAGCTCTTTAAGAGCCTTGGAGTAATCACCTCCCGCAGCAGGAGCGTTTTGATATTAGGCGGCAGCAAAATAGCCTACTATCTCGCTAAATCCCTCACCGAAACAGGGATCGATGTAAAGATCATCGAGAGTAATCTCGAGCGTTGCGAGGAGCTCAGCGAGCGTTTGAGCGGCGCGGTAATTATCCACGGAAACGCTATGAGTCAGGAGCTTTTGATCGACGAGGGAATCGAGCACAGCGACGCTATAGTCGCCCTTATGGATACCGACGAGGAGAATATAATCGTCTCGCTTTTCGCCAAGGATGTAAACCCCGATGCAAAGATTATTACCGAAATCGACAACATCAGCTTCAGTATTATCGACAGCCTGCCGCTGGATTCCGTAATACATCCCAAGCATCTCACAGGTCAGTACATCATACAGTACGTACGCGCAATGCAAAACTCGGTCGGAAGCAATATCGAAACCCTGTATTCTATCTGTAACGACCAGGCGGAGGCCTTGGAGTTCAGAGCCAAGGAGGACAGTCTGGCCATCGGTGTTCCGCTTTCGATGCTCAATATCAAGCAGGATCTGCAAATCGCCAGCATCCAGCGCGACGGAAAGATTATCATCCCCACAGGTAAGGACAGCATTGAAATCGGCGACACTGTGATAATCGTCACCAAGCACAAGGGTCTGTTCGACCTTAAGGATATTTTGAGGTAAGCGCTTTGTATGAATAAACGAACAATAATCTATATCCTCGGATGGGTGCTTCTTGTCGAGGGACTCTCGATGCAGGCGTCCACCTTCGTAGGAATCTGGTATCACGAAAAAACCTACATATATTTTCTGTTTATAGGAATCGCAGTTATGGCTCTCGGAGGGATAGCTCTTCTGTCTAAGCCTAAAAACGCTGTGATGTCGCGGCGCGACGGCTTTGCGGCAACCGCTATGAGCTGGATCGTGCTTTCGGCTGTCGGCGCTTTACCGTTATGGATGAGCGGCCAGATCCCGAGCTATCTCGACGCTTTATTTGAGTCGATTTCAGGCTTTACCACCACCGGAGCCACGATTCTCACAAACATCGAGGCTCTTGATAATTGTATGCTGTTCTGGCGAAGCCTCAGCCACTTCCTCGGCGGCATGGGAGTTATCGTCTTTCTTCTCGCGCTTATCCCAAAGCTCGGAGGAAACGCCGGTATCAACCTGATGAAGGCTGAATCCACAGGCCCCGACGTCGACAAAACCATGCCTAAGCTTAAACACTACGCAATGGTGCTCTACGGCATATATATCGGCCTTACCGTTATGGAGATCGTTCTTCTTATGTTCGGCGGAATGTATTTCTTCGACGCCGTTACGACCGCGTTCTCGACCGCCGGCACCGGAGGCTTCTCCTGCTATAACGCCTCTATGGGCTACTTTAACAGCTACTATCTGCAGGGCGTCGTCGCTGTGTTTATGATGCTGTTCGGCGTTAACTTCTACGTATATATTCTGATCCTTACGCGAAAGCTAAAGAGCATTCTTAAGCTCGAGGAGCTGTGGGTGTATCTCGGAATTGTGGTTGTATCCACGGCTGTGATCGCGTTTGACATAATGAAGGTTTATCACAACGCCTTCGACTCGGTACACCATAGCTTCTTCTATGTAAACTCGATCCTCTCAAGTACCGGCTTTGCTATTGAGGATACAAACAAATGGCCGGCGTTCAGCCAGGCGCTTATAACGCTTCTGACCTGTATCGGAGCCTGCGCCGGCAGTACGGGCGGCGGATTCAAGGTAAGCAGAGTCCTGATACTTCTCAAGGAGATCAAGAAGGAGTTTATGCTGATAATCCATCCGAGAACCGTACATACGATCAAGATGAACGGAAAGCGTATTCCGCACGAGGTGACGAGAAACGTCAGCGTATACCTTGTGATCTACATAGTTTTCGTGTTTGTAAGCACAGGCGTTATCGCGCTTAACGGCTTCGATTTTGTTACAAATCTCACCGGTACGCTCGCTACCCTGAACAACACCGGACCCGGCTTTTCAATGGTCGGCTCCGCCGGAAACTACAGCGGCTTTAACGTTCTGTCAAAATCAATGTTCTGCTTTAATATGCTCGCCGGACGTCTTGAGCTATATCCGCTCCTGCTTATCTTCTTCCCGGCGGCGTGGAAAAAGCACTAAGCCCGAATATAAAATCATCTCACGGGAACAATACTTTCTGTGAGGTGTTTTTATGTCAGAACTAATACTGGATTTTCGTGAAATTGAAAAACCGCGTCAGTACGGCTTTGGTACAAAGCTGTTTTTCCTGTATTTCCTGAATGTTGCCGACTGGTTTTGCACGCAGGTTCTCATCGATACTGGAAGCTTTCGCGAGGCTAATCCGATAATGGCGTGGATAATGCGCTACCCGATCGTCGGATTTTCGATCAAGGTTTTTCTGCCGCTCGCGCTTAGCATTTTTATCTGGCTCGGCTTCAAAATATTTAAGCTCGAGCAGAATCGTTTTACGAATTTTATTATTTACAGCGGGGTAACGATTTACACCGCGGTGATACTCATCCATATAGTAAATTTTGTCATCTACTACGCTTCCTGAGGAGGCGTGTACATAAAGGAGCCGCTATGATTGCGCTGAGTGTACATAATCTTTATATGAGCTTTGCCGAGAGGACGCTCTTCGAGAATATGAGCTTCGAGATCGAGAAGGGCGACAGGGTCGGCTTTATCGGAGCGAACGGAGTCGGAAAAACTACTCTTTTTAGAATCATTAACGGCGAGCTTAAGCCCGACAGGGGACAGGTTTTTACCTCCTCGGACACCTCGGTCGGCTATATGGAGCAGCACGCCTGTAATCACCCCGAGCGAAGCGTTTACGACGAGCTTATTTCAGGATTTCAGTATCTTATAGATATGGAGCACGAGATCGACAGCGTGAACCGCTTGGTTGAAAAATATCCCACTCCCGAGAATATAGAGCGTCAAACTGCTCTTATCGAGAGCTTCGAGAGAGCCGGCGGACTGACCTACAGGAGCCGTACACGCTCGGCCTTGACAGGCTTCGGTTTTGACGAGGGAATGTTTTCTATGCCGACCGGAAAGCTCTCCGGCGGTCAGCGGTCGAAGCTTAGCT
>CACYDK010000139.1 GCA_902773155.1 uncultured Ruminococcus sp. | reverse complement strand
TGCTCTCGACCAGAGCCCCGAGGTCGTCGCCGAGATACATCGAGATGATTGCCGGAGGAGCCTCGTTAGCTCCTAAGCGGTGGTCGTTTCCTGCCGAAGCGACTGTGATCCTGAGAAGATCCTGGTACTCGTCGACCGCCTTGACCACAGCGGCAAGGAAAAGCTGGAACTGTAGATTATCCTCGGGACATTTTCCCGGATTTAAGAGGTTTTCGCCGGTGTCGGTCGAGATCGACCAGTTGTTGTGCTTGCCGGAGCCGTTTACGCCTGCAAAGGGCTTTTCGTGCAAAAGACAAACAAGTCCGTGCTTTTCTGCTGTCTTTTTCATAACCTCCATGCAGAGCTCGTTGTGGTCGGTCGCGATATTAGAGGTCGTAAAAACTGGAGCGAGCTCGTGCTGCGAGGGAGCAACCTCGTTGTGCTTGGTCTTTGCGAATACTCCGAGCTTCCACAGCTCCTCGTCAAGATCGTGCATAAACGCCGATACTCTGGACTTGATGGAGCCAAAATAATGGTCGTCGAGCTCCTGACCCTTGGGAGCCATCGCTCCGAATAGTGTCCTGCCTGTGTAAATGAGGTCGGGACGCTTGTCATACATTTTTTTATCAATCAGGAAGTATTCCTGCTCGGGGCCGACGGTCGTCGTAACTCTTTTAACGTCTGTCTTTCCGAGTAAATGAAGAACCTTTACCGCCTCCGTGCTCAGCTTTTCCATAGAGCGGAGCAGAGGAGTCTTTTTGTCGAGCACCTCGCCTGTGTATGAGCAGAAGGCCGTCGGGATGTACAGGGTCTTATCTCTGATAAAAGCCGGTGAGGTCGGGTCCCATGTCGTATAGCCTCTGGCCTCAAAGGTAGCTCTTATTCCGCCTGAGGGGAAGGAGGACGCGTCGGGCTCGCCCTTGATGAGCTCCTTGCCCGAGAATTCCATAATGATATCGTCGCCCTTGGGCGAGATGAAGCTGTCGTGCTTTTCGGCGGTTACGCCGGTCATCGGCTGGAACCAGTGAGTATAATGCGTGCAGCCGTTTTCAATAGCCCATTCCTTCATAGCGTGGGCAACGACGTTTGCGATAGTTATGTCAAGCGCGTCGCCGTTCTCAATGGTTTTTCTGAGAGCCTTGTAAATAGGCTTCGGCAGTCTTTCTTGCATTTTCTTGTCGTTAAAGACGTTCATTCCGAAATAATCCGAAACATTTTTCATAATTTACACTCCATTCTTGTAAGCTTAAAACAACAAAAGGGCGCCGAGAACTCTTACCGAGTTTTCAGCACCCTTGCTGTCGATGGTGTAAGTATACACTAACTGTTTGCGTTTGTCAATAGGTTTTTGCAAGTTTTTTTATTTTTCTTGCAATTATTTGCAAGACTGCTTTCATTTTATATAAACAAACGAAAAAATATGAAATTCTATATAATAAATATTGCAATCCCCTCTTGACAAGACAGGGCTTAGACTATATAATGCTAACTGTAATTTTGAATTCCGAAAGGATGATAAGAATGGATAGGCAAGGACTTTACTCACCGAGTTTTGAACACGACAACTGCGGAATAGGCGCTGTTGTAAATATCAAGGGAGTAAAATCTCATAAGACTGTAGAAAACGCTCTTACGATAGTCGAGACCCTGGAGCACCGCGCGGGAAAGGACGCCGAGGGCAAAACAGGCGACGGCGTCGGAATACTTTTGCAGATTTCGCACAGGTTCTTTAAAAAAGCGGCGGCTCAGCTCGATATCAGTCTCAAAGGCGAGCGCGATTATGCCGTGGGAATGTTTTTCTTTCCGCAGAATTGGCTTTTGCGCAATCAGGCGAAGAAGATGTTTGAAATCATCGCCGAAAAAGAGGGCTTGAACGTCCTCGGCTGGAGACAGGTGCCCTACAATGAGGACGCGATAGGCAGCCGCGCTTTAGAGTGTATGCCTAATATCCAGCAGTGCTTTATCGAGCGTCCTGACGGCGTTAAGCGCGGTCTTGAATTTGACCGCAGATTGTATGTAGCCCGAAAGATATTTGAGCAGAGCAACGAGGATACCTATGTTGTTTCGCTTTCGTCAAGGACGATAGTATATAAGGGAATGTTTTTAGTCGGCGATTTAAGAAACTTCTTTACCGACTTACAGGATGAGGAATTTGAGAGCGCCATCGCTCTGGTTCATTCACGTTTTTCAACCAACACCAACCCGAGCTGGGAGAGGGCTCATCCGAACAGGATGATAGTCCATAACGGCGAGATCAATACAATTAGAGGTAATGCCGATAAAATGCTCGCGCGTGAAGAGAATATGCGCTCAGAGCATCTAAAGGGCGACCTCGACAAGGTCATCCCCGTAGTTAACGCCGAGGGTTCGGACTCCGCTATGCTCGACAATACGCTCGAGTTCCTTGTTATGAGCGGTATGGACTTACCCTTAGCCGTAATGATAACGATCCCCGAGCCTTGGGATCGAAACGGCACTATGAGCCGCAAGAAGAAGGATTTTTACCAGTATTACGCCACTATGATGGAGCCCTGGGACGGCCCCGCGTCGATCCTTTTCTCCGACGGCGATATTATGGGAGCGGTGCTCGACAGAAACGGTCTCAGACCCTCGCGCTATTACATTACTGACGACGATACTCTTATTCTTTCCTCAGAGGTCGGAGCGCTGCCTGTAGAGCCCGAAAGGGTAGTCAAGAAAGACAGGCTCCGCCCCGGCAAAATGCTTCTCGTAGATACCGTTAAGGGCGAGCTTATCGACGACGACGAGCTCAAAACCCGCTACGCCTCAAAGCAGCCTTACGGCGAATGGCTGGACGCTAATCTCGTTAAGCTAAAGGATTTAAAAATCCCTAACGCCAAGGTTGAGGAGCATCGCAGAAAAGAGCGCAGAAAGCTTCAGAAAGCCTTCGGCTATACCTACGAGGATGTTATGACCTCTATCCTTCCTATGGCTAAGAACGGCTCGGAGCAGATCGCCTCGATGGGTACGGATAGTCCGATCCCGCCGCTCTCAAGCGAGAATCAACCGCTGTTCAACTACTTTAAGCAATTGTTCGCGCAGGTTACGAATCCTCCTATTGACGCTATTCGTGAGGAGATTGTAACTTCAACGACAGTG
>CACYDK010000138.1 GCA_902773155.1 uncultured Ruminococcus sp. | reverse complement strand
TACTGGTCATATTCGACGTTCATTTCATCATCCGCTTTGACCGTCTTGGAGCTCTTAAGGAAATCATAGACCTTACCGTCTGTGGTTCCTTCCTTTTCATACGCAAAATCATCGTAGGTTTTCAGCTCGTCGAAGAGCCAATCCATCACGGTACCATCATCAAAGGGCAGCGAGTATTCGTTCTTTGTATCTTCAAAGAAGGCGGTATCGTTCGCGTAAATCACACGCCCGCCGACCGAGCTCATACGCATATTCATCGAAGGGTCCGCGCTTGATACGAAGCTGATGCTGCCGTCGCCGCCGCGCTGCTTCACGGTATATACGGCGGTCCCGTTTGAATACGCATACCCGCAGCTCCCCGCGTCGGCAGTCAGGTTCTTTACATAGTCTTTATAGTCATCGGGGTCAGACTGCCCCGAACACCCGCCGAGCATCAGGATCAAAAGCACGGACAGTATCAGCAAACATCTCTTTTTCACAGCGCACCTCCGTTTTTTATTATAAATTGTCATTGCGAAGCACTATCCGGGGACCCCGACGCGCCCCTGCGCGGTGGGGAGAGGACGAACGGTGATACGAGGTCAAGGCATACCAACCGGATATGCCTACCGAGTTCAGCCGATGAGGACGACGTGGCAATCTCAACCGATTAAAAAAGGGTTTAATCCCCCGAGCTTGCAGCGAAAGAGCCAGTAGGGAAGAATTTATCCTCTCAGATTAGTTTATTTTAACATAACAACAGCTTGAAACGCAAGCGCTCCTGTGGTAAAATAATAATAGATATAGTTTTAATGGCAATGTCGTCAACTTAAGGAGCAGGGCGTTTATGAGCCTTCCCCTCGGGGAGTCTCCCCTGTTAGGGGAGGTGGCGCGTAGCGCCGAAGGGGTTGCCGTTTTCGCTTAGAAAAAAGGTGGCTCGGCGTTAAGCCGAGTCGGATGAGGGGACAGCTTTTCTGCACTATCGATAACTCAGCGAGCCATGTACCCCAAATCCCTGAAAGGTAAACCCTTGTTCCCTCCGAATTCGACTGCCAAAGGAAACGTCAGCCCCTCATCAGTCAGGCTTAGCCTGACAGCTTCCCCCCGAGGGGAAGCCTCTTTGACGCTTAGGTTGACGACATTGATTCTAAAAGGAGATGCGAACTATGCGCGCAAAATCAAGGCAACACCGCACCATTCAGGTGTGCGGATTGCGCAGTAAGATTTTTCGCCAGAGTGTACAAATAATCGGTAGGCATACTGACGTATGGGTACCAATTTTTGGACAGTCTGACGGAACAAGATTCAAGCAAGGCGTACACCGCGTATTGTGCGGTGGTGCCTTAAGACTATCCGTTATTGCATTTCTTCTTATCATATCCCTGCTGCTTGTGCCTGTACATGCGATGGCGGCTCAGGTCGATACTGCCTCTGCGGCTGATTCCGGCTTTCTGCTCGGAGACGCGGACGGTGACGGTGACGTAACCGTTACGGATGCTACCGCCGTTCAGCTGTTCTTAGCCGAAATGAGCGTACCGTCATTTCATGAGGCGGCTGCCGACACGGACAGCAGCGGCGACGTTGAGATCACCGACGCGACACGCATCCAGCGGTTCATCGCGGGAATGTGCAATGTAGACGGCACGCCGCTCGACCCACAACCTGATCCATCTACTTGCAGTCACCATTGGGTAAGATATGTAATTCCATATAATTACGCAGACTTATATGATAACCATCGTAGTGAAATCCCATTTACGAATGACAAAACAAAAAACAAATTAAATCAAACCAATATGGAAGCTATATTTCAAAACGCTGGTTGGGCAATCTATTACTGTGATAAGTGTCATATTGCTGATTACGACAGATTCTATACCAATCAAGAGTTTGGACGAACTCAAGAGGAAGAAGAAGAATTATCGTTACAATTAGTAAACGATCTAAGAACATCTTTGGGACTGAAAAAGATGCGCCTTAGTGATTATACGACGGCAGTGGCACAAGAAAGGGCTAAAGAACTACTCACTGATTTCTCTCATGATAAAATGAGGGAAGGCACAACAGAAAATATTGCGACCTGTAGTGGTGGAGCTAAGAGAGCATTTGAGTTGTGGAAAGAATCAGAAGGCCACTATGCTATGATGACTGCAAGTGAGTATGGTAAATATGTTTATTTTAATTTCGGTTACGCATATGCAGTAGTTCCTGCTAAAACGAATGCTCATTGGCGATTGGTTATGGTTCAAGTATTCAAACGTTCTAATATGTTTTAAAATAAATTTAATACAATTATAAATTAAACACTTCTTGCTGCGGCAGGAGGTGTTTTTGTATCTCTTTGGATGTTAACGAATACCTATCATTATATGGATACAAATAGTTAAAACTGTAACCGGAAAATAGTTGATAATATAGTATATCACAATATCACTAAATATGTAATGAGAAGCAAAGTAAAAATCACACACAAGCATATTGCAGCTGTGTGTGATTTTTCTTGTAAAAAAACAGTGTTTGCGGCTTTGTTACTGTTTGTTTTTTAAAGTAGTTACGGAAGAAACAAGCATTCTGCGGATTTCGATAATTTGATTTCTTAATCTATCAAAATCATTTGAAGATATTATAGCAGAAGTATACGATAAAATCAACACTTTAAAGCGATGAATTAATTGCGTTTTTTGAGCTTAATAATAGATCGAAAAAGTGTCACGCTTTTAGGCTTCAAAATGCATTGTTTATGCGCCCTTTGTAAAG
>CACYDK010000137.1 GCA_902773155.1 uncultured Ruminococcus sp. | reverse complement strand
GCAGGTGCTCTCCCAGCTGAGCTAATCTCCCACATTGTCGCCTGCGTTTTATCGCTGACGACTTGTATATAATACTACACATAAGCGAAAATGTCAAGCACTTTTTTCTATTTTTTTAAACTTTTTTATTTTTCGAATTCAGAATATTTTCAAGGTCGGCTTTACTGAAATTATACACCTTATTGCAGAACTCACACCTCACCTCGGCCTCGCCGTTTTCATCCATAATATCGCGAAGCTCCTCCTCGGGAATGCCGGCAAAATAGTTCTCTATCTTCTCACGTGAGCACGCGCAGACGTAATTTACAGGCTGTTCGTCGAGGACTTCAACCTCGAATCCGTCCAGGGCGGTTTTACAGATATCGAGTATAGACATACCCTTTGCGAACATCGTAGTTACAGGCTCGAGCGCCGAGATGTTCTTTTCGAGCTTATCTATTGTACTTTCGTCGGCTCCGGGCAAAAGCTGAATCAAAAGCCCTCCGGCAAGCAGAACGCGGCCGTCCTCCTTATCAATAAGCACTCCCAAAGCGCATACGGTCGGAATCTGTTCCGAGGTCGCGTAGTAACCTGCGATGTCCTCGGCGACCTCTCCGCTCACAAGCGGAACGTTACCGATATAGGGCTCGCCTGTACCGTAATCACGTATTATTCCAAGCGTACCGTTCTTGCCTACTCCGGCGGAAACATTTATCTTTCCGTTACTGTAGTATTCGGTATGACAATCCGGATTTCCTACATATCCGCGAACATTTCCGCGCGAATCGGCGACAACAAGAACGTTCCCCAGCGGACCGTCTCCCTTTAACTGTAAATTGAGCTTGGCCTTATCCTGCTTGAGGCTTACGCCCATAAGCGAGCCCGCGGCGAGCAGACGGCCGAGAGCCGCTGTTGCTACGGGAGTAGTATTGTGGAGCCGCTGAGCGGTAAAAACAATATCCGAGGCGTCGACGCACGCGGCCATGATCGCGCCGTCTGAGGTTATACATCTGATTATTCTGTCCATATTATCGCCATAGCCTTTCAATAAGCGTAGTTTCACTTTATTTTTCGGGCAATATAAATCACCCTTTGTTCGTCCTTTGACGGCGGCTCAAAGCATAGATCCCCGAAACGTGAAACTACCTCAAATCCGGAGTTTTCGAGCATTTCAGTCAACTCCTCATCGGAATAAGCTCTCTCCGAAAAGCCTTCGTCCGTACGATAGTAAGCGTCTCCGTCGAGCTCGAAGAAATTCAGCTCGATATCGACAACATTATTTTCTTTTATAGAATTTTGCCAAACTAAAAACACATCGTCCGTATCATACACAAACGTGTTATCCGAAAGGATCTTCTGATGCTTATATATGGTGTTGACGTCAAACAAAAAGTAACCGCCCGGAGTCATAAACAACGAAACCCTGTCGAAGGTTTTCTGTACATCGGCGGGGTTTGTCATATGGTTTATACTGTCAAGAGTGCAAACGCAGGTGTCAATCGTGCCGTAAAGGTCGATCTCCTGCATCTGCTGGCAAAGATAAAGGATATCGAGTCCGCTGTCAACAGATTTTTCCTGAGCTCTCGACAGCATCTCGGGCGAGCCGTCTATTCCGTAGACGTCCACTTCCCTGCGCTTGAGCTCCATGGTAAGATTTCCCGTTCCGCAGGCGAGGTCAAGCGTGAGACCCATATCGTGTCCCAGACTCTCAAAAGCCCTAAGAATAAAGTCCGCTCTTTCGGCGTAGTTAGCGTTTAGGGTCAGCCCATCGTAAAAATCGGCAAAAATACCGTAACCGTCCATCACTCGGAAACCTTTATATCCATATTCTTAAAGGCCAGCATATAGCCGTCCGTATCCTCGTTTAAAGAACGCTTTACACGGCTTATAGTCGCGGTGGAAGCTCCTGTCTGCTTTACGATTTCGCTGTAAACGACTTTCTCGGTGAGAAGCTTGGCGACAACAATGCGCTGGGACATGGCGTTGAGCTCGGGCTGAGTGCATAAATCTTCAAAAAAGCGGTAGCAATCATCTTTTGTCTTTAAGGTCAGAATCGCTTCGAACAGAAAATCAGTCTGCTCATTTTTAAGCTTTGAATTCATATTGACATTCTCCCTATTCACGGTTTAAATCACTAAACTGTAGTGATGATATTTTACCATAATAAAGCGCGTTTGTAAATACCCTAAAATAAAAATAACCGGCTCGAATCAACGAGCCGGTCATATGCAGGATTATTAAGCTTCAACTTTCTTTATGCTCTCGAATTCGTCTGTTATTTCCTTAGACGGAGCCTTTGTGCAAAGCGATACGACAATCATAATCACGAGAGCTACGGGGAAGCCTACAGCAAGCGAGTAGAGTCCTGTAACAGCGCCTACTGTCTGTCCTCCGATGATCGGGATGTAGTCCCATGCGATTACAGAGAGCGCGCCGCATATCATTCCGGCGAGAGCTCCCTTGGCGTTACTGCGCTTCCAGAACAGGGCGAGAAGGATAACGGGGCCGAACGCCGCGCCGAAGCCCGCCCAAGCGTCGGAAACGAGTCCCATAATACTGGACTTCGGATCCATAGCTACGAGGAAAGCGATAACAGCGATTACAACGACCGAAATACGGCCAACCATGAGCGCGCTTTTTTCGGACGCGTTCTTCTTGAGCTTACCCTTGTAAATATCCTCGGAAATAGCGGACGCGGTAACAAGGAGCTGGCTGTCTGCCGTACTCATAATGGCCGCTAAAATTCCGCAGAGGAAAATACCGCCGATAAATATTAATACACCGTTTCCGTTAAACAGCTGCTGGATCATTCGGATAAAGACTGTTTCACTGGTGGTGTCGTCAAGCTGAGCAGCGAGGTATGCACGTCCAACAATACCGATAAGGAACGAGGCGATGAACGCGATCGTTACCCAAGTGATAGCGATTTTTCTGGATTTTTTGATCTCTTTTTCGCTCTTAATAGCCATAAAGCGAACGAGGATATGAGGCATACCGAAGTAGCCGAGACCCCACGCAAGTCCCGAAACGACCTGATTGACCGAGATCGGGCTTCCGTTAACGGTAACGGGGTTGATAAAGGATCCCGCGTCCGCAATACCCTTTGAGGCAAGAGCCGCGCTGAACGATGTGTCGAATGTGAGCACGGTATAGGCGATGATCGGAACGGTAAGAATAGCGATGATCATCATGATTCCCTGGATAAGGTCTGTGGTACAAACCGCTCTAAAGCCTCCGAGGAAGGTATAGATGAGGATAACCGCCGCCGCGATTATAAGTCCGATAAAGTAAGCGCTCTGATAACCGGCGTCTGTACCGCCGCCGAACAATGTCGCAAAAAGCTTTGCTCCGCTGGAGAACGCCGAAGCGGTATATACCGCGAAGAAAACGGCGATAATAATAGCGGAAACGAGCTTGAGGGCGCCGTTGTCCTTAAAACGGTTTTCAAAGAAGCTCGGGATCGTCAGGCTGTTTCCGGCTACGATGGTGTAGCGGCGAAGCTTTGCGGAAACAAAGAACCAGTTGAGCACTGTTCCGATCAAAAGGCCGATCGCAATCCAGATATCACCCGAACCGAGCAGATAAAAGGTGCCGGGAAGACCCATAAGCAACCATCCGCTCATATCGGACGCCTCGGCCGAAAGAGCGGCAGTCCAGCCGCCGAGAGCTCGGCCGCCGAGGAAGTAGTCCTCGTTGTTTTTTGTTTTTCGTGAATAGAACGCGCCTATCGCAATCATAACAAGCATATAAAAGGCAAACGCGCTAAGCACGATCACATTTGTAGAAGTCATTTTTTCCCTCCATTTTCTAATTTACCGCGTTATCAATAGTTTTTGCGCGGCATATTCGCGCTTTATTATATCACAGTGCTAAAGGGAATTCAAGCCTTTTTCAATTCATTATGCCGGATTCCTTATAAAAGTTAAAAATTCATTGATTTAACAGATAGTATGTATTATAATATATGTTAAGAATGGGTAATTACGCACAACTCAGGTGTGAGTAGCCTCTATATGCATTTTTAAAGAAGGCGATTGTTTTGGATATTGTAAAACGAACTTGGGCCGAGGTTTCGCTCGATAACGCAAAGCAGAATTTTAAGCTTATCAAAAAGAAAATCGGTAAAACAAAGCTGTGCTGCGTGATCAAGGCAGACGGATACGGTCACGGAGCTGTGGCTCTCGCCTCGTTGTACGAGAGACTCGGCGCGGATTTCTTCGCCGTAAGTAATATTGACGAGGCTAAAGAGCTTCGCGACGCCGGGATAGATACGCCGATACTTATTCTCGGCTATACTCCTGTTGAGAACGCTCGCGACCTCGCTATGCTTGACATCCGTCAAAGCGTTTACTCGCTCGAATATGCTAAAGCTCTCAGCGCGAAATGTGTAGAAGAAGGAGTAGAGATTTTTATTCACATAAAGCTCGACACAGGTATGAGCCGAATTGGGTTTATGTGTCAGGAATTCCCGAGGGACAATAATTCTATTATGGAAATAAAAGACGCCTGTTCCCTGCCAGGCCTTCTTGCGGAAGGGATTTTTACCCACTTCTGCGTTTCCGATTCACCTGAGGACGGAAAAGATTTTACTAACAAACAGTATTCAAACTTTAAACACACAATTAATTCTTTAAAAGAAAATAAAATCCGTTTCATCATTGCTCACTGCTCTAACTCGGGTGCAATCGAGGACTATCCGGAAACCTACTCCAATATGGTAAGAGCCGGTATTATTCTCTACGGGCTTGCTCCGTCTCCCGAGCTCAAGGGTAAAATGGATATCAAACCCTGTATGTCGATGAAAACAACGGTCGCTCACGTAAAAACAATTAAAAAAGGCGCTACTGTTTCATACGGACGCACCTTTACCGCGCCAAGGGATATGAAAATAGCGACTGTACCGATAGGCTACGCCGACGGCTACATACGCGCTTACGCTAAAGACGGGTATATGATCATTAACGGTAAACGCGCCGATATACTCGGCAGAATCTGTATGGATCAGACGATGCTCGACGTAACCGATATCGACGACGTTAAAATTGGAGACGAGGTTATTGTTTTCGGAAGCGGCGAGTTTGGCGAAAGAACAGCCGACGACCTTGCCGAAAGCGCCGGCACCATAAATTACGAAGTGGTTTGCAACATTTCAAAGCGCGTACCGCGTATGTATGTGCGTCACGAAAAAGTAACGGAGGTAATGTATAAGCTATGACGCTTCTTGTTATCGACGGAAACAGCATAGTAAACCGTGCGTTTTACGGAATAAGACCGCTCACAAACAAGGACGGTCAGTTTACCCACGCAATTTACGGCTTTT
>CACYDK010000136.1 GCA_902773155.1 uncultured Ruminococcus sp. | reverse complement strand
CGGTGGGATTCGAACCCACGAGCCCGTGAGGACTACCTGATTTCGAGTCAGGCCCGTTATGACCACTTCGATACGCTTCCGTATATTGCCTAACCATTCTACTATCAAATTCAGATTTTGTCAAGAATAAGTTTGCGTTATTGCAATCGATAAAGTCATGGGATTTGTGCAAAAATATAAAATTGTCTAAATTTTAACCGAGTAAAATGTTGAATATAAATTGTATATATGCTATAATCAAATAATGAATTATATTCAAATTCCTAAAAAAGGAGTGTTACCATGGCAAAAGATATGTTAGACGCAATAATTTCGGCCGAAGAAGAAGCTAAACAGCGCGAATCTGAGGCTAGGAAAAAAGCCGATGACTATATTGCTGACGCCGGGAAGGAAGCGGATGCGATAGTTGATAACGCAAGGCTCTCCGCGGAGAAAAACGCGGAAAAACTCTTTGACGAGGTCAAAGCCGAGAGCGATATCTTATATGAAAAATCGTTGGCAGCCGCTGCTCAGAATTGCGACAGAATTTCATCTCTGGCCGATAAGAATCGCGATAAGGTGATCAGGGGCGCGGTTGACTCGGTTCTGTGCTGACCTGTCCATGAGAAAAGTGTGGTGATATAAAATTGGCAAAAATGAAAATGAAAAGAGTTCGGATAATCTCGCTGAGAGACGACCGAAAAGCTCTGCTTGAACATCTCCAGGACAGCGCTTTGATTCAGATCAAGCGTGGAGATAAATCTGAGAAGGGCTTTTCAAAGGTCAATATGACCTCTCAGACCCAGGTTTTCGAACGGAACGTGAGCCTAACTGAACAGGCTCTTAAAATACTCGATGACAACGTTAAGGAGAAAAAGGGACTCCTCTCCTCCTTTGCGGGACGCAGAGAGGTCGATCCGGACGAAATCGGTGAAATTGCTAAAAACGCCTCTGATGTAATGAGCGTGTGCAGAAGGATAGTAGATTTGAACAAAATCTGCACAGACAACGCTTCGGAAGCTATCAGAATCAAAACCTCTCTCGCTCAGCTCGAGGCATGGCAGGGACTCGATATCCCGATAAACACCTCCGATACAAAATCAACGGCTGTTTTTATCGGTACTCTTCCCGAAGAATACGACGAAAAAAAGCTTTCCGAAAG
This sequence comes from uncultured Ruminococcus sp., assembly GCA_902773155.1. Taxonomy (GTDB): domain Bacteria; phylum Bacillota; class Clostridia; order Oscillospirales; family Acutalibacteraceae; genus Ruminococcoides. The sequence continues at coordinate 5,220 of CACYDK010000136.1, read as the reverse complement.
ACTCGCGGAGGAAAACCCGAAGCTTGAGTTTGAGTTTGAGATTCAGCATACCGAGCACAATATGACCTGTCTCGTGCTGTTCGCGCCCATAAGTCAAAAAACAATGGCAGAGGACGCCCTGAGAGCTATCGGCTTTGCACGTCCAATGGCTCAGACGACTCATACGCCGAAGGTCAAGGCTGAAAGACTCAACAAGCGACTCGCTGAATTATCAGTCGAATCGGAAAAGGCGATCGAAGAGATAAAGAGCTTTGCTGAAAAGCGCGAAGAAATAAAAGTTACTCAGGATTATTTTAGGATCAGGGCTGACAAGTACAACGTAATAAATGAGCTTGACCATACACGTCACGTTTTTGTGATAAACGGCTACATTCCCGAGGAGGACTGCGACAAGCTAACCGCCCTTTGCGACAGAGTCGCGGCCTGTTATATCGAGTTTGAGGACGCAGGAGACGACGCTCCCGTAAAGCTCAAGAACAACCGCTTTGCAAAGCCTGCGCAGAGTATTCTCACAATGTACGCGGCTCCGTCTCACGCGGATATCGACCCTACTCCCCTGCTCGCTTTCTTCTTCTACTTCTTCTTTGGAATGATGTTCTCCGACGCGGGTTACGGACTTCTTATGGTGATCGCTATCGGTATCGTCCTGAAGGTATTTAAGCCTGACGAGAAAATGCGCAACAACCTAAAGCTCTTCCAGTACTGCGGAGTTTCGACCTTGTTCTGGGGACTTGTATTCGGAAGTATTTTCGGAGACGCACCTGCGACTCTCTACAATCACTTCTCCGGCTCGTCGATTACAATGAAGGAGCTGCTTCCGTGGCCTACCATCGACCCACAGAAGGACGCGCTTATGCTGATGATAATCTCGATCGCGTTCGGTCTTGTTCATATACTCGTCGGTATGGGCTGTAAGTTCTACATATGCTTAAAAGAAAAGGACTATAAGGCCGCTTTCTTTGATACGGGATTCTGGATGCTTATGCTCACGGGCTTTGCGGTGCTGGCTGTTGGAATGGCCACAACTCAGCTTGTGTTCTATATCGGAGTTGGTATCGCTTTGTTCAGCGCAGTCGGACTTGTACTCACTCAAGGGCGCAACAAAAAAGGCTTCGGCAAGGTTATAGGAGGTCTCGCCTCATTATACGACGTTACGAGCTACATCAGCGACCTGCTCAGCTATTCAAGACTTCTGGCTCTCGGACTTACAACCGGAGTTATGGCGCAGGTGTTCAATATGCTGGCTACAATGTTCGGTACAAGCATATTCGGCTCTGTAATACTGGTAATCATTATGTTGATTGGTCACGCTATCAACATAGGCTTAAACGCTTTGGGCTCATATGTTCATACTATGAGACTTCAATACGTAGAAATGTTCAGTAAATTCTACGAGGGCGGCGGCAAAGAATTTGAGCCGTTCTCGCTGAATAGCAAATATATTAAAATTCAGGAGGAAAAAATAAAATGAATGGTATGTTTTTCGCATTAGTAGGCGCTTCTATAGCAACGGCACTTGCAGGCTTCGGTTCTGCCAAAGGCGTAGGAGGAGCAGCTCAGGCATCGATGGGAGTTCTCTCCGAGGATTCTTCCAAGTTTGGTAAAATGCTCGTATTAACTCTTCTTCCCGGTACACAGGGTCTCTACGGCTTCATCGTTGGCTTCCTTATTCTTGTAAACTGCGGTGTATTAGGCGGCGCGGCTCCCACAATGGGACAGGGACTCGCTTTCTTGGGCGCGGCTCTCGCTATCGGTATCGGCGGTATGGTTTCCGGCTTTGCACAGGGAAAGGCTGCTGTCTCGGGTATCGCGATGAGCGCTAAGGATGACAAAAACTTCTCTAAGGCTATGGTATCCGTTACTCTCGTAGAAATCTACGCTCTTCTCTCCTTTATCGTATCGCTTCTCGTAGTTATCTCCGTACCCGCTCTCAACATTTAATACAGATATTCTGAAAGGTGGTGTCTGTATGAACGGCAAGGACAAGATACTCAGCCGTATTATGTCAGACTGTGACGAAAGCGTTAAAGCCATCGAAGCGGACGCCGAAAAACAGCGCGGGGAGATCCTCGCAAAGGCAAAGCTCGAGGCTGACAAAGTTAGCGCTGAAATTATGGCTAAGGCAGAGAGAAAAAAGACTCAGCTCACAGCGTCGTCAAAAAGCAGAGCCGAACTCGAAATCCGAAACGCACTTCTCAAAAAGCGCAGAGAGGAAATCGATAAAACCGTGGATATGATTCTTAACTATCTCACAGGTCTTGACGACAATGGCTATTTTGAATTCATTTATAAAATCGCCTCGACGCTCAGCGGTATGAGCGGAACGGTTTATCTTAATGAAAAAGACTTAGCTCGTCTGCCCGGCGATTTCTCAGGCAGATTAGCCGCGGCCGGGCTCAGCGCAGATGTAAGCCGTGAGCCCGCGGATATTACCGGAGGCTTTATTCTTAAATGCGGAGACGTTGAGGAGAATATGGACTTTTTCGCAATTGTTTCCGCAAAGCGAGACGAACTCGAGGACTATATCAACCGTGAGCTGTTCGCGGAGTAAGGGGGATTTTTATGAGTTTATCATATGAGTTTTCCATAGGCTCCGTAAGAGCAAAGGAGAAATCCCTGCTCACAAGCTCCGATATCGAGCAGCTTCTTTCTTCTAAAAACGAGGAAGAGCTCATAAATCAGCTCATCGACAAGGGCTACGGCGAGGGTAAGGATATCAACGAGATAATAAACGACCACACAGACAAAACGTGGGAGTATCTCAGGGGCGTCGCTCCGGATTTCAATATCTTCAAACCCTTCCTTATCCAGAACGATATCCATAATCTCAAGGTAATTCTAAAGGGCACTATGTCCGCCAGAAAATATGAGCATTTACTTATGAGCCCCGCTACGATAGACATAGATATTATGAAAAAGGCAGTAGAGGGCAGAAAAGGCTCGCTACTCCCCGCATGGCTCGGTGAGGCCTCTGACAAGGCATACGATCTAATTACCCACAAGGGCGACGCCAGAGAGAGCGACGCTGTAATCGACTGCGCCGCTATGAAGTATATGCTCGAGCTCTCGTCGGAGTATAAGTCGGAGTTTTTAAAGGATTATTTCAACACTCTCGTGTTCTATAATAATATTAAGATTGCCATTAGGTGCTCAAAAACAGGCGCCGGACGTGATTTTCTTGAGGACGCGTTATGCGAAGTTAAGGATTTCAGGCACGCTACGGTAATCAACGCAGTACTGAAGGGCTTTGATTATCTCATAGACGAGCTTGCAAAGTTCAGCGAATACGGGTGCTCAAAGGCGATCGAGGAATTTAAGCGCTCTCCCTCACTATTCGAGAGATTTGTGGACAATAAGCTCATTATTATGGCTAAGGAAAGCTGTAAGCGTACAAGCGAAGGCGCGGAGCCGATCCTGGGCTATTACCTGGCTAATGAGTCCGAGAAGAAGGTTATCCACATTATCGCGAGCGGAATCAGGACAAAGAGCGGTAGCGAAACTATTAGAGAAAGGCTGCGTGAGATCTATGGCTAAGAATATCGCCGTTATAGGCGACTCCGAAAGCATAAAGGGCTTTTCGGCCATCGGAATAGACATCTATCCCTGCACAGAAGGCGACGACGCGGCACATCTCCTAAGAAATGTCGCTGACAGCGACCGCTACGCTATTATATATGTTACCGAACAGGTCTACTCAGCCTGTGAAAAAGAAAGAGCCCGCTACAGCGAGCGAATCACTCCGGCGGTCATCCCGGTTCCCGGAGTTATCGGCAACAAAAACACCGGCAGAGCAAGACTCTCATCCTTTGTTGAGAAAGCGGTCGGTTCCGATATTATCTTCAACGATTGAGGTGTAAGAATTTGAAAACAGGAATTATAACGAAGGTAGCAGGTCCGCTCGTTATCGCGGACGGAATGCGTGACGCCAATATGTTCGACGTTGTGCGTGTAAGCGAACAGAGACTTATCGGCGAAATAATTGAAATGCACGGAGACAAGGCGTCTATTCAGGTTTATGAGGAAACCTCCGGCCTTGGCCCCGGTGAACAGGTTGTTTCCACAGGAGCGCCTCTCTCCGTTGAACTCGGCCCCGGTCTTATCGGAGCTATTTACGATGGTATACAGAGACCTCTGAACGAAATAATGAAAGAGGCAGGAACAAACCTTAAAAGAGGCGTAGACGTTCCCTCTCTCGATCACGGAAAAAAATGGTCGTTTAAGCCCGCCGTTAAGGAGGGCGACAGAGTAAACGCCGGCGACGTTCTCGGAACAGTTCAGGAAACCGCAGCCGTGCTCCACAAAATAATGACGCCCAACAAGGTGAACGGTACAGTAAAAAGTATTAAAGAGGGCGAGTTTACCCTTGACGAAGTTGTAGCTGTCATAGACTGCGACGGTGCTGACGTTGAGGTGAAAATGTTCACAACCTGGCCTGTCCGAGTCGGAAGGCCTTACAAGCGCAAGCTTTCGCCCGATATTCTGCTCACAACCGGCCAGAGACCTATAGATACCCTCTTCCCGCTCGCTAAGGGCGGCGTTGCGGCCGTACCGGGCCCCTTCGGCTCGGGTAAAACTGTTGTTCAGCACCAGCTCGCAAAATGGGCTGCGGCAGATATAATCGTTTACATTGGTTGCGGTGAGCGCGGTAACGAGATGACCGACGTTCTTAACGAATTCCCTGAGCTTAAGGATCCGAGAACCGGCAACTCTCTTATGGAAAGGACAGTTCTCATAGCGAACACTTCCGATATGCCCGTTGCGGCTCGTGAGGCTTCTATTTACACGGGTATAACAATCGCCGAGTATTTCCGTGATATGGGCTATACTGTAGCTCTTATGGCCGACTCAACCTCTCGTTGGGCTGAGGCTCTCCGTGAGATGTCAGGACGTCTTGAGGAAATGCCCGGTGAGGAAGGCTACCCCGCCTACCTCGGAAGCCGTCTCGCGCAGTTCTACGAGAGAGCAGGTCGCGTGATTGTAAACGGTACAGAGGATACCGAGGGCGCGCTCTCAGTTATCGGAGCCGTATCGCCTCCCGGAGGAGACATCTCGGAGCCTGTTTCTCAGGCCACGTTACGTATTGTAAAAGTGTTCTGGGGTCTCGACGCTAACCTTGCATATAAGAGACATTTCCCGGCGATCAACTGGCTGACCTCCTATTCCCTATATACAGACCAGATTGAAAAATGGTTCAAGGAAAACGCCGCCCCTGATTTTATG
>CACYDK010000135.1 GCA_902773155.1 uncultured Ruminococcus sp. | reverse complement strand
GACTCAGGCTCCGACAGCAGCTCCCAAGAAGGTCTCGAACCTCTCCGGCGCTTCTGTAGCCAACGCCTCCTACACCATCCTTAAGCTCAAGAACGACAAAGACCCGAGCGGCTCGACCTTCGGCCTCCTAAAGGCGAAGCAGGGCAATGTCGAGAAGAAGAAGATAGCTATCAAGTGGTCAAAGATTTCCGGCGCTAAGGGCTACATAGTATTCGGCGCGAAGTGCGGAAAATCTTACAAAAAGCTAAAGACCGTAACCACTACCTCCTTCATCCAGAAGAAGCTCAAGAAGGGCACATACTACAAGTATCTCATCATAGCATACAATAAGAAAAACAAGGTAATTGCCGTTTCCAAGACCCTCCACATCGCCACAAAGGGCGGCACGGTCGGAAACGCCAAGAGCGTCAAGTTCACAAACGCTAAGTCCTCCAAGAAGCTAAAGAAGGGCAAGACCTTTAAACTAAAGGCCAAGAGCGTTCCTCAGTCCAAGAAGCTCAAGATAAGGAACCACAGGGCGATCAAGTTTGAGAGCTCGAACAAGAAGATAGCGACAGTTACTTCCAAGGGCAAGATCAAGGCCAAGAAGAAGGGAACCTGCTACATCTACGCTTACGCTCAGAACGGCGTTTACAAGAGACTCAAGGTAAAAGTTAATTAAATAAACGGATTTACATCCCCCGGCCGAAGATTAGCGGCCGGGGGATTTACTATCATACACAAAAAAGCTCGATTTTTAATACCAAAAATTATCAAGTGTTCCGAAAAGCTTACAATGTTATTATTTGTGTGGAAAAACACATTATATTGTGTTATAATCCTTATTAGGTACATTTTATGGGGTTAGATTATTCACCCGGAAAGGCTATGTATGGTCAAAGGCTATATTCATTCTACCGAATCCTTCGGCTCCCTGGACGGCCCCGGGATCAGGTTCCTGATTTTTGTCCAGGGCTGCGCTATGCGCTGTAAGTACTGCCACAATCCCGACACATGGGCTGTGAATAAGGGCGAAGAAAAAACCGCCGACGAGCTGCTCGATATCGCCGAGCGCTACAAAAGCTACTGGGGCGACAAGGGCGGAATCACCGTCAGCGGAGGCGAACCGCTTCTTCAGATCGATTTTCTGACAGAGCTCTTCAAAAAAGCCTCCCTGCGCGGCATAAACACCTGCCTCGACACCTCGGGACAGCCGTTCAGCAGAAGCGAACCGTTTTTCTCGCGCTTTAACGAGCTTATGGATTACACCGACCTTCTGCTTTTTGATATAAAGCACATCGATCCGGCGGAGCATATAAAGCTGACCGGACAGAAAAACGACAACATACTCGACTGCCTGAGCTATCTGTCCGAGCTGAACAAGCCCGTGTGGATAAGGCACGTGCTCGTTCCAGGAATAACCGATGACGATCATTACCTCAGGCGCACAAGGGCGTTTATCGAAACGCTGTGCAATGTAGAAAAAATCGAGGTTCTCCCTTATCACACGATGGGGAAATATAAATACGAAAAGCTCAACCTCCCATATCCGCTCGAGGGGGTCGAGCCGCCCGCAGAGGAAAGAATAAAAAACGCCGAAGAAATACTATGCGGCAAAACCCGTACAGAAAGGATGACGTAAAATGCTGGTTTGCATACCCGAAGAGGTAAAAAAAGAAGCCTGGAGAGGCTTTAAGGGCAGAGTATGGACAGAGGACGTAAACGTTCGCGATTTTATACAGAACAACTACACTCCCTACGACGGCGACGAGAGCTTTCTTGAAGCTCCGACAGAGGCCACCGACAAGCTCTGGGAAAAGCTGCAAGGTCTCCAGAAGGAAGAGCGCGCCCGCGGAGGCGTTCTCGAATGCGAGACCGAAATCGTCTCCTCGCTGACCTCGTACGGCCCCGGGTATCTCGACAAGGAGCTCGAAAAAATAGTCGGACTCCAGACCGACAAGCCGCTTAAACGCGCGTTTATGCCCTACGGCGGTATCAAAATGGCCGAGCAGGCGGCGTCCACATACGGATATCAGGTCAATCCCGAGCTTCATAAAATATTCAGCACATACCACAAAACCCACAATCAGGCGGTTTTTGACGCTTACACTCCCGAGATGAAGCGCGCCCGTCACAACCACATAATCACCGGCCTCCCCGATACCTACGGCCGCGGAAGGATCGTCGGCGACTACCGCCGCGTCGCGCTGTACGGACTCGACTTCCTCACCAAGATGAAGGAGAAAGACCTCTTCTACTGCGGCGGCAGAAATATGAGCGAGGAGCACATCAGGCTCCGCGAGGAGATCGCCGAGCAGATACGCGCCCTCAAGGGAATGAAGGAGATGGCCGCGATCTACGGCTACGACATCTCGCAGCCTGCCAAAAACGCCAGAGAAGCCGTGCAGTGGCTTTACTTTGGATATCTCGCCGCTATCAAAACCCAGAACGGAGCGGCTATGAGCGTGGGAAGAATATCGACCTTCCTTGATATTTACATAAGCCGCGACCTCGAGGAGGGCACGCTCACCGAAAAGGAAGCGCAGGAGCTCATCGACCACCTCGTGCTCAAATTCAGAATGGTAAAATTCGCCCGTATCCCCTCATACAACGAGCTGTTCTCAGGCGACCCGGTATGGGTAACTCTGGAGATGGCCGGTATCGGAATGGACGGCCGCCACATGGTAACGAGAACCGACTATCGCTTCCTTCATACGCTGGAAAACATGGGACCGGCTCCCGAGCCTAACCTCACCGTGCTCTGGTCGTCGAGGCTTCCGAAGCAATTCAAGAAATACGCGGCCAAGATCTCGGTCAACACATCGTCGATCCAGTACGAGAACGACGGCGTTATGCGCCCGGTATGGGGCGACGACTACAGCATTTGCTGCTGTGTTTCGGCCACGCAAACCGGAAAGGAGATTCAGTTCTTCGGCGCGAGAGCCAACCTCGCCAAATGCCTTGTATACGCGCTCAACGGCGGCGTAGACCTCAAAACACGCGAGCAGGTCGGCCCCGAAATCACTCCGATAACCTCGGAATACCTTGACTACGACGAGGTAATGCACAAGTTCAACGATATGATGAGCTGGCTTGTTGAGCTTTACGTCAACACGCTCAACCTCATCCACTATATGCACGACAAATACTACTACGAGGCGGCCGAAATGGCGCTTATAGATACCTACACCCGCCGAACCTTCGCCACGGGAATAGCCGGCTTCTCTCATGTTGTCGACTCGATCTCGGCCATAAAATACGCAAAGGTCAAAACGATACGCGACGACACGGGAATGATCGTAGACTACGAGATCGAGGGCGATTTCCCGCGCTACGGAAACGACGACGAGCGCGCGGACAAGATCGCGATCTGGCTGCTCAAGGCCTTTATGAAGAAGGTCAGGGAGCACCACACCTACCGCAACTCCGAGCCAACGACCTCGATCCTGACGATAACCTCGAACGTCGTTTACGGCAAGGCGACAAGCGCGACTCCCGACGGCAGAAAGGACGGCGCGCCGTTCGCTCCCGGCGCGAATCCGGCTTACGGAGCTGAGAAAAACGGCCTTCTCGCCTCGCTCAACTCCGTTGCCAAGCTCCCCTATGACTACGCGCTTGACGGAATCTCGAACACACAGACGATAGCGCCCGAAACCCTAGGCCGAACCCCGGAGGAAAGGCAAGATACTCTGTGGCATATCCTCGACGGCTATTTTGACAAGGGGGCTCACCACCTCAACGTTAACGTTTTCGGCGTGGACAAGCTTAAGGATTGTATGGAACACCCCGAAAAGCCCGAATACGCGAACTTTACGATCCGAGTCTCCGGCTACGCGGTAAAGTTTATAGACCTAACAAAGGAGCAGCAGCTCGACGTTATCGCCCGAAGCGCGCACGGAAGGCTGTAACGCAGAAAACGCATAATTATCGAGACAGAAAAATCCCCTTCCGGGAAACCGGAAGGGGATGAGTTTTGTCCTATAATATTACAGTAACTGAGAAATATCGCCGATAGTCT
>CACYDK010000134.1 GCA_902773155.1 uncultured Ruminococcus sp. | reverse complement strand
GCACGCCTTTTTCTATTTATACTATTAGTATTTAATCAACAAAATCCTGAGCGGATTTGACCACCGTATGTTCGATCGGATCCCATTTAACCTTCTTGAAAATAGCGACGACGGAAATAGGGATGTATGTAAAAATAAACAGCGGGAAAGCGAAAATCGAGAGTATCTTTTTCCATGCCGGAGCCTTTATCCTCTTCCACTCGGTAATGAGCGTCAGAAGCGAGATAAGCACAAAAACAATGTAAAAGCTCGCCAGCGTGCTGAACAGCGACTCCGCCGTCAGCGCCACAACTCCGATATCGCTGAATATCTCGAAGGTTCCGAGAAGCAGACAAACAAGGTTTACGACAACGCTTGCCAGAGTGATAACCATAGCCGGAGCCATCGACATCAAAAGGTCAAATTTCGCAAGCGGCTTAGACTTGAACATAGACTTGAACAGCTTCCAGCCGTAGCGGTAGAGTACCTGATATGTGCCCTTCATCCATCTCATACGCTGGTTCCAGCTTTGCTTAAAGGTTTTAGGCTGCTCGTCGTAGAAAACGGCGTCCTCACAATAGCCGATCAGCTCGTTGTTCAGGATCGACTGTGCGTTAAACTGGATATCCTCGGTCAAAAGGAAGAATTTCCAGCCGTCGTTGCGTTCAATTACATCTGCGCGAACGAGAAAACCCGTGCCGGAAATAGCGCAACAGGTGCCGATCATATTTCTCGGCTTGTTCAGGTAGCGCGCCTCTCTCAAAAACCACAGGGAGTACGAGGAGGTTATCCAGTTATCGCCGAAGTTCTTTGAATTACGGTAGCTTGTAACCGCAACATAGCCGTCGTTAAAGGTTCGGTTCATCTCGGAGATATATTCCGGATCGAGCACGTTATCGGCGTCGAACACAAAAAAGCCGTCGTAGGCGCCTCGTTTTCCTTCTTCCTTAAGGTAAGCGAACGCGTAGTCGAGCGCATAGCCCTTTCCGCAGAGCTTTTTGTTGAAGCGTTCTATGACGCTCGCGCCCTCTTGCCTGGCGATCTCAGCTGTGTTGTCGGTACAGTTATCAGCGATCACATAGATATCGACAAGCTCCGAGGGATAGGTCTGATTCTTAATGCTCCTGATGAGCTCAGCTATTACCGCCTGCTCGTTTCGCGCGGCGATCATAACAGCGTAGCGTCGAAGCTCAACTTCCTTATCCTTATTCTTTTTTAATTTGCCGAATACCGAGATCACGGTATAAACCACCTGGTGCAGGTAAAAGATCGTAAAAAACAAAAATACGAGTCTGTTAAACGCCCAGATAAAATCCAGCATATTAAAACCCATTTGTATCACCGTAAAAAAATGCTTCAATATACAGTATCTTCAAATTTGCGCTAACGCATATTATATCACTTATGTTTTAATATTTAAACCGTAATCTAAAATTATTATGTGAAATTTACTCACTTTTGACTCTTAAATCTCGTATTTCGTCTTTAACCGCTCGATTTTTCGCCCGAAAAGAGGCGCTAATACAGCGAGAAAAATGATATTTGACACAATATAAATGGCCGTGATCGGAGCGGCGTTAAGAGCGGCTGCGATGAACCGTGACAAGACAAATTTGCCGTCAGCCCAAAGCGCTGTCCAAACGTCCATAATAAGCGAATACAGGATTCCGCACAGACCACCGTACAGCAAAAGCAGGGGGCGGTTTTTCTTTAGCCATACAGAGAGAATACCGGAGATACAGCCGATGATTCCCCACGCAAACATCTGGAAGGGAGTCCAAGGTCCGTGACCGAAATAAAAATTTGAAATCACGGCCGAAAGCGCTCCGGTCAAGAAACCAAACTCCGAGCCAAAGTACATTCCGGCGAGTATAACCATAGCCGTCACCGGCTTAAAAAACTGTAAGGGCGCGAATACGAACCTTCCGGATACCGAAAGAGCGACCATTACGGCAAGCAGCACCACTCGCCCGGCCGAAGGCTTTGAACGCTCGAAGCTGAGAAAAAACGGAACACATGCCAAAACAAGAGCCGCGAGCGTTATGGCGGCGTAGCTTTTTTCGCCGAAAACAATGATCCCGAAAACCACGGCGGCGGG